>DQIO01000023.1 GCA_020793555.1 Methanosarcinaceae archaeon
CCCCTACCAAAATATATAACTGCCATCAAACAGTAGCAATAAAAGCTATTTACTAATGGATACATTACACACTACAAAAATTAAAACGAGGATAATATGCGAATTTCAATGGACATAGAATTAAAAGATATTCCGGGACAGTTGCTTTTGGCACTAAACCCAATATCGGAATTTAAAGGAAACTTGGTATCTGTAGTCCATCATCACGAAAAGCGTACACCTCGTGGCACAATACCGGTGCAACTTGTATTTGAGATCGATCCTGAAAAACTTAATGTGATAATTTCAAGATTTGAGGACAGCGGAGTAGGAGTTGTAAGAGCAGGAGAAGAGCGATTCTTAGAACATGGTGCAATTATCATGATCGGACACATCATTCACACAGACATACAGGATACAATTGATAAGATCGACAGCACAGGATTCGCAGAGGTCGTTGACCTTTCGCTTTCGATGCCCCGTATTGATAAGCCTTCCTCAGCACTCCTGAAAATAGATGCTGTCGGAAAAAAAGAAATGAACGATGCCATGTTGTTGTTAAAAAGAGTGGCTGAAGAAAAGGATCTTCTGGTCATCGAGCCTATAGATACAGAATTGATGTGATGTTAAAGGTGATTCAATGAGAACGATACGTGCATCTATTATTGGATTTGGGGCTGTCGGACAGGGTGTAGCAGAGGTTTTGTTACAAAAGGACGAGTATCTCAGGAACATTGGTCTTGACATCAAGGTTGTTGCAATAGCGGATTCAAAGGGAGCTGCCACAGATCCCAATGGTGTAGACCTCTCAAAAGTCTTGACCCGGAAACGTACCGAAGGAATAGTAGGATCTGAAAAACTCACAGGACTCGAAGTGATAACAGATACCGACCATGAACTTGTGATAGAAACGACGCCAACAGATATCGAAACTGGTGGAGTGGGACTTCCAAATATGCTTGCGGCATTTGAACATGGTCGTGACGTTGTGACTTCGAACAAGGGTCCACTTGCACTTAAGTACAGGCAATTGTCAGAGATTGCAAAAGAAAACGGCTCGATTTTTAAGTTCGAAGCAACAGTCGGCGGAGCGATGCCTATCATTAATCTCACCAGGGATGTCCTTGCAGGCAATGATATTATCAGTATAGAGGGAATCCTGAACGGAACATGCAACTACATACTTACACGGATGATGGAGGAGCAGGCACCCTATGAACAGATGCTTGCCGAATCACAGGAACTTGGGATTGCAGAGACCGATCCAACCTATGATGTAGAAGGTATCGATGCAGCATGTAAACTGGTCATACTCGCAAATTCAATATTCAATATGGATGTCACCTACAAGGATGTTGATGTTAAAGGAATTACAAAGATCACACCTGAATCCCTCATGCTGGCACAGGATGACGGATACGTTATCAAACAGATAGGAGAGGTCAAAAATGACCTCATACGCGTTGGTCCAAGATTGGTCCCTGTCGGACATCCGCTTGCAGTCGGCGGAACACTGAACGTCGCATCCGTGCAGACAGATCTTGCAGGAGCTGTAACGATCACAGGACATGGTGCAGGTTCTATCGAGACAGCAAGTGCAATAATAAGCGACATTATATCGATTTATCGATAGAGGATTTTGATCGATGGAAATATTTGATAGGGCACAATTCTAATATCCAGTGATTTCAACAATTCTATTAGACGCAGATTTACGCTAATTCACGCAGATGCAATCTTAAAT
>DQIO01000022.1 GCA_020793555.1 Methanosarcinaceae archaeon
TTTAGTTTATGCGACATGCTCAATACTTCCTCAAGAGAATGAACAGCAAGTGGGAACTTTTCTTCAACGCCACAATGATGCTAAAGCCGTGCCTGTTGAGGAGGGTCAAGAATATGGACGACAAATTTTCCCAGGAGAAAATAGTTTGGATGGTTTTTATTTGGCAAAAATTAAAAAATTAAATTAAGTCTATCGAGCCTCTTGCAAAATTATGAACCTTCCGAAACTTAAAAGCTATCAACACACCAAATTTCATTATTTTTTGAAAAAAGGCGTTAGAAGCTGACTTTTGAGCGAATCATTCGCTATTTGCCGTTTTTTGCTAAATTTAAAGCATAAACTCTCTCCAGCCTATCAATAATACGCCATTCTTTTCCCCGCAGACTTACTGTATTCGTTTACTCAAGAAAACACATCATTTGGTTGCTTGTTAAAGCCAATATCCCGAACATTAAGTGACACATCACTTTTGCATGCCCACGCACACGGATAACACGACCACCAAATTCATCTTTTAATCTGGCATTCACTCGTTCAACAGTGCTACGCTCTTTATAACGTATGGTTTCCGCGGATTGATAACCTGCTACTCGACAGCGTTTGTTTTCAGCTTTTAGCTCTGTTTTTAAGGCGCTATCTCTACGAGGGTGTTTGTCAATCAGTGGAATGTGGCCTAATTGCTGGCTGAGCTCATGTATCTGGGGGACATCATAGGCTGAGTCCATTAAATCATAGAGGTTTATGACACGTTGATGACTGATTTTTGCTAAAGGAATGGCAACCTGACTATCATGTGTTGATGCGGAGGTTAAAACACAGCTAATAGGAATACCGCCATCCGCTGAATCGATATGGAGCTTATAACCTGTCCAACTGGTTTTATAACCTTTACTGTTTTTCTTTGTTCCTACATTGCATGCTTTAGGTAAATCATCAAGCATGTCGGATAAATCCATACCGGCTGCCTGCAGTTCAATCCGGGTGGGCTCTTTGATCCGTATTTCACCTTTCTTTGGGCGACCTCGCTTCTTAGGGAGTTGTTTGACCTTCTCTTTTTTAAGGGGTTTTTCACGCGCATCTATTGCGGTAGAATCTCGTGAATTATGACCTACGATTTCATCTTTATAGTGATCTTTGATAAAACTCTCATGAACACGTTCGGGTAATTGTGATTTAGAAAACTCTGAAAAAGCGCGTGAAAACGTCCACTCTTCAGGGATATCACTGACTCGCTCCCAGCCACAAATACGCCTGAGTGAAGTATCTGCCTTTAACCTATCCAGTAATGCACGCGTAGTCGGCATGTTGTAAACCATCTTTGCAACAAAAGCTCTGGCAATTGCACCTCTATCTTTGGGTGGACGCCCAGGAAAGCCCCGGCTTGAAAAGACGAACTCTTCAATACGTATCATTTCTAATGTGGTCGCTAATTCTTTTTGCTTTTGAGTGAGCTCGCCTAATTCTTCTGCTAACCAAGGAAATAACGAGTCTTGAATATTTAACCAAGCTTGTGCTAATCTGTTGTGTAACTTGCTCATTTATTGATACTTTTAGATTGTTTTGTCACTTCCTATTTTATCATTTATGAGCAAGTTTTTAATTTTTAGCTATTCAAGCTAGAAATTCGCTCGCTTTAGTGTATTTTGCAAGAGGCTCCTCATTATCAAATTTTCTGTGGGTTAACGGCGTTTAGCCGTGACCTTCCTTGTGATA
>DQIO01000021.1 GCA_020793555.1 Methanosarcinaceae archaeon
GATTGTACGCCAATGCAACATTTGGCAATAAAAGTATAACAATCGATAAAACTAATATGTATCTAAACTTCATTTCAAATCACTCCTCCATATTCTGCTAAAAGAGTCTCATATCCTTCTGATTTTTCGGTCATTCCACCAACCTTGTCGCCAACTCCTTTCGGACCTGGACCCACAATTGTGGCGGCATATCCATCAAATTTAAATTCAATAACTTTGTTTTTACCTAACAGTAAATCATAGCCATCACTGTCTTTTTTAAAAGGATGACGTACTGTTTCCTCCTGCCTCACATACGTCTGCCCCACATGCCCATAAAACGGATCAAGAATCACCTCATTATCGCCATCAGTTACCTTGAAATATTGATATTTTCCAATCACATTATACGTCCATACATTAACCGTAAACACCCAGTGCGGCGGAATCACAGGCAACCCTGAAGGAACTTGTTTCATCGCTTTCTCAATCCGTTTTGAAACCTGATTAGATGCTTTTCCAGTCACTTTACCTGCCACACCATCCAGCATTCCCTGAAGTTCCGTATTAATCCCTTCAAAACACGAATCAATCGCTTCACTATTATCAATAATAACAACACTGATCCCTTCAGCCACACCAATTCTCACATCAGTATCCACACGATGCATCACAGCATCCACCTCATCCTCGCTTACATCCGTACGATTTGCACCCAAAATATATAATCTGATCTGATTAGAAATTTCATCAGAAAGCGTATCATTGGATGACATCTCGATTATTTCCTCATTTGAAAGCGAACCTAAATACCCGGAAGTAAGATACCTGACCTCATCTAAACGGATCCATCCTGAAACCACAGGATCACGTGATACCTGATCGACAACTTCCTCCGGGATCTTAATCTTCATCTGGCTGCTGTAAACCTGTTTCAAATTATCAAGATTGCCATCCAGAATAGCCATGTCAAACGACCCACCTAAATCACTTTCAAGAGCCTCTATTTCAGCATTCAAATCAGAAATACTCTTACTCATCATCTGCGTGGTAGCAGTTTTCACCAGATCACCACTGTCATTGATCATATCAGCAACCTCTCCTGCGAGATCTGATGAGAACACGCAGGTATTCCTGACACCAAGCGGATAAATTATCCCGCCTTTCGGATCTTTAAGTAGATACTGCCCCATCACATCAAAATTGTCAGCATGATACAAATAATCCGGGAACTGGTCAATAACCAGTGTCATATTCTCTGTCCAGTTATACTTATTCTCAGGCATCCCTGTCACAGTCATAGTAGACATGATCCCCATCTCAGCACTGAGTGCAGTCCCTGCCATCTCAAGAGCCGGATTATTGAAAAACACCGACTCGGATGAACTTTTTTTGAACATTCCGGTATCGATCCCCTTCTCCTCCATCCTCTTAAGCACATGAGAATCCAGGTCCCCTTCCAATTTCGCATTTATCCGGGTAATATCATCAATAAGCCTGTTGTACGCCTCATTCTTCCCCGCAAACCGCGCCGCGTCACTGCTCGTAAACAACGCCGAACCATTCCGGTGCTTCGACTTATTCACATATCCCTCGCGCGCAGATCCTAAATCCGTAGCAAGTTCATTAGCAGCACTGGCCTGAAGCTGCGTGGGATCCGCGCCAAGATTATCGACCAGTGAAACATTCACATGAGGATTATCCAGATCAACAGCATCGATCA
>DQIO01000020.1 GCA_020793555.1 Methanosarcinaceae archaeon
TACTATGAAAAAAGCAATCCTAATACCGGTTGAAGATGCAGAATCTACAAGGTCAGACTTACTCAAAAATGACTTACTTGATGTAAGCCGGAAGATCAAATTGATCAGCTTAAAAGGCGATAAATTCCTTGAGATCCCTGTCAAAGCGAATGTGGAAGGATACACAGTCATTGAGCAGGATACCCCTGAATACTATGAAAAATGGCAGTCATTAAAGGATCGACTGATGGGTGTTCTTTCATTTGATGAACTTAAAGATGTACCTTCCGGATGGCAGATTCTCGGCGATATTATCATTGTCAGCATACCACAGGAAATCGACAACAGAAAGATCGTTATTGCAAAAGCCCTTCTTGACATGTATCCACGATGCAAAAGCGTTATTCAGGATTTTGGGATCGAGGGGCAGTTCCGTGAACCAAACCGTAAAATCATTATTGGAAACAAAGTAGAAACCATCCACAAGGAGCACCAGTGCCTCTTTGAGATGGATGTTACAAAAATAATGTACTCAAAAGGCAACCTGCCCGAACGAAAGCGAATGAGCAAGGTTGGTGATGACGAGGTTGTTGTAGACATGTTTGCAGGTATCGGGTATTTTTCAATCCCGATGGCAGTACATGCAAAACCCAGACAGGTCATTGCTATTGAACTCAATCCTGTGTCGTTTGGTTATTTGTGCGAGAATATCAAGTTAAACCATGTTGAGGACATCATTAAACCAATAATCGGTGACTGTGCAGAGGTTACACCACAGGACGTAGCTGATAGGGTGATAATGGGGTATATTGGGGTTACGCACCACTATCTGGAGCAGGGGATCCGTGCGATAAAAAAAAGCGGCGGTGTTTTGCATTACCATGAAACCACGCCGGAGTGTCTGTTGTTTGACCGACCTGTGTCTCGTATTATAGATACAGCGCGCGCGGTGGGGCGCAGGGTTGAGATTCAGGACTGCCGCCGGATCAAGAAATATTCACCGGGTGTGTGGCATGTGGTTGTGGATGTGAAAGTCGAGTGAATTGAACTTTAGTAATTAAAAACAACATGACTGCCAAAGGCAGCGGATTGCATCGGCGTTAAAAATATCGTATTTGTATGGCTGATATTTTTAGTGTAAAATTCAAATCTATACGAATCTAAACCAATGCGACCGCCGTCAGGCGGCATTTTCCATAGTATACTGTCGTAAAAAAGCTAAATAGTTATAAATATCTTATTGGCAATGATGGAATGCGGAAAGTGCACGATAGTGATTGATACGGCATTAAAAATATCGTACATGTCTTGTCGGTGCACCTTTGTGTTTAGCACAGGCGGTTGGTTTATCGAGTTCATGAGAAAAACGGCGCGACCGCATGCGTGCGGCACGTTCCCACAGCATGAATATGAAATATAAAATGCTTTTTAAGCGGTGTCATATTTGCAGATATGAGAATCACAGGTTTGGGTTATGAGTTTGGTGGCAGTGGAATACGCCGCATGACGGTGGAAATTGATGCTCCGTTTTCTTTGATATAGGTTAATTGCTATGCGGGGTTTGAATTTTTGAAATGTGCATCGACATTTTATCACTCACTTTCCAGAGGTATATTTTGAGAACAAATCTTTTTCCTAAACATTGGATAATGTCGGATGATCGTGGTTTTCTAAATTATAAAACAAATGATTCGGAAAGTGAGTTAT
>DQIO01000019.1 GCA_020793555.1 Methanosarcinaceae archaeon
TCTTTTTTACACCATTCTTCTTTCCTTCTTTAATTAAATCAGAAGCTGTTTTTGCATCCGTTGCTTTTTGTGTTTTGTAGTAGTTATTGCTATGTAGCAAATCACTAATGCTGCTGAGCTGATCGTCACCGATAATCAGTAAAATATTGGCATCGGTAACATCTAATAAATCACTGATCATATTTGATTCCTTTCATTACTTACTTCAGTTTTGTGGCTACGCATTTAACACGGGACGTTCACCCTATTTGTAGATACTCTATTAAAACGCAAGTGCTAATATTACAAATATTCATGTTTTTATGAATTAGTACAGATAGGTAGCTCATAAAAACGAGCACCATCAAATTCTTTATTAGTCCGTAACATGCCATGGATGGCGTGTAATAATTTACGCATCACAGCACAGACCGCTTGTACTTTTTTTAAGCCGTTATCATCAATCAAATGATGGTAATACCCTTTAATATTGGGTTCAAAGCGACTCGCCACCAAAGCGGGCATATACAATGCTTGGCGAATATATTTATTACCTACTTTACTGATACGCGGTTTTTTAGACACGCTACTACCTGAATCAAATATCCTAGGATCCAGCCCCGCGTGTGCAACCCATTGCCTCGCAGTCATATCCTTCGGCAATATCATCAGTTCACTCAGTATTTGTATGGCCGATGCTTGTGCAATGCCCTTGATACCGGTGATGAGGATATACGCTGTCTTCAACTCATCCTGCTGCTGAATGAGTGTCAGCGCGCTGTCTCGCAAGGTGTCAATTTGCCCGTCTAAAAAACTAACCAGTTCTTCCGTTTGCTCAATGACGAGTCTTGGCGTTTCTATCGTTGACTCTAAGGCATGAAGCTGATTTTTAGCTTGTGTTTTTTGCTTACTCAGAGCAGCAATACGGCGCGACATAGCTCTTAAGCTGATACACTCATCAGCGGGACGTTCCCAGGCCACAAAAGGCATTCTTTCAGCATAACTGGCTAAATTTTCCGCATCAATCGCATCGGTTTTGCTTCGAGTCATTAAAGCTTTAGCAAAGTTGTGAGCAGCCTTGGGGTTAATAACCATCACCTCAATACCCTCTGCTCGGCTAAGCGCGACAGCTAAATCAAAATGATAAACCCCTGTGGCTTCAATACAAACCTTTGTTTCCCCTTTAAGTTTTGTTAAAGAGTGGATAATGGCTTGATGACCTGAGGGCGTATTCTCAAACGATTTAGCTTTACGTGCTTTACCGTTTACCATAACGACTACAACCAATTCCTTACAGCCCACATCAATTCCAACAGTATTCATTTTTTTTATCTCATCTTCAGTTTTGTTATAATGATTACTGGTTTCCCAACCCTGACACTTCACCTACCGTCCTTGTGAATGCAGACTCAGAAGCATCGCTTACAGGTCTCAGATACTCCACGGCATGGATGACGAGGGTGGGGAGCCAATCTACGTACAAGCTCGAAGCTTCAGGATGGGCCGGCTTCCCCAGAAAATCAGTTATTACTATAATCCTTTTGTGTTAAATAATCCTGTGTTTAAGAGATGTGTTTAATATACAAGGATGGGCAAAGGAGCTTTATCCCGTGCCCATCAATAATACTACGAAAAAGATGGGCATGAAAAAGCCCTTTGCCCATCCTACCAGTCTAAATGAATTGCTAGCTTGCTAAAAA
>DQIO01000018.1 GCA_020793555.1 Methanosarcinaceae archaeon
AACCTTTTCTGCTGATTGATAAAGAGAAGGGACAAGCCCGCACCATGCAGCGAGCTTTTCTGAATTCTCAAAATCAGTGTAGTCACCGATTTCCGCGAGAATAGCAGTCGCAGAAATAAAACCCATTCCAGGTATGGACATGGCAATGTCCAGATCATTTTTGCGTTTCTGGATTCTCGCGCTAATCTCTCCATCCAATTCGTCTACCCTCTCTTGAATTGATCTCATCAAGCACAGAGATCCACGAATTAAGATAATCTGTGAGATCTCCAGGCGACTTTTGATCGCTTCTTTGATCTGATCTGCCTTTTTCTTGAGTCGATTAGAGGGGATTCCTTCAACAATCTGGCAGCGTGCCGAATGTGATGTAATTTCGGACACCCCATATCCTCAACCACCGCTATTCACACTCCATTGATAAATATCTTCGTCCCGTAATCCATTCCTCATTGATGTCGATGAGTATTGATACTGCTAATCTCATCAGCGATTCGGCATTGGGAAATGCTCCTGCGACTTTACTTCTCCTCTTCAGTTCCTTGTTAACCCTTTCCAGGATGTTAGTGGTCCTGATCCTCCTCCAATGCTCTTTGGGAAATGCCCTGTAGTTCATCAAATCGTACAGGAACCTGTCTACGGTGCCACTTGCATTCCTGAGTCCCATTGATTCCAGCTCTCCGGCAAGTTCTGCTAGCGTATTCTCATCTTCCAGAGCAGCTCTCAGCATTTCGACGACCTTTTTTCGATCCTTTTTTGGGACCTTGTTTAGAACCGCTCGAATGAAGTGAACATGACACATCTGCCAACTTGCACCGATGAACGACGTTTCTACAGCCTTCTGTATCCCTTTGTGGCCGTCCGAAATGACAAGCTTTACTCCCTTCAATCCTCGGCCCTTCAGATCGTCGAATAAATCTGACCAATACGATTCGTTCTCACAATCTGCTAATTTAGCACCGAGAATCTCTCTGTATCCGTCGTCTCTAACTCCTGCAACTACGAACAAAGCTTTGGTCTCGTATCTCGTGCCATCACGGACTTTGAAATAAGATGCGTCGACGAAGAGATAGCGTATTTCGCATTCTATCGGCTTTGAGAGAAACTCTTGTATAGCCTCATCAAGCTCCTGAGCGATTCGCGATACCCGCGATGCCGACATATTTTCAACACCAAGTGCCGAGACGACTTCTTGAACTCGTCGCGTTGAAACGCCATGGAGGTAGGATTCAGCAATTGCGTTCAAAAGTGCCTTCTCTGTCCTCGAATATCTATCAAACACCTGCGTCTTGAAGGGGAATTCTCTGAGCAAGGGCTTTGATAATTCCAACTCACCATAACGGGTTGTTAGAGATCTGCTTCGGTAGCCGTTTCTATGAGCCTTCCTGATATTCGATCTCTCGTAGCGATTGGCACCAGCCTGTTGAGAAGCCTCCTGGTCCATGACCAGGTTCAAGAACATTGTGAGGAGCTGTCTCATCCCCTCCCCATTATCGACAAGATAATCTCCAATGAGATCCAATAATTCCATATGCTCTGTCTCCTTTCTTTCGTTACACAACCAAAGGATACAGGGCGTATCACAATTTTACATCACATTCGGCACGCTGCCTCGATAGGACTTGGAGACATCTGAATTTCTTCCAGTTTAAGACCTACCTTCACTG
>DQIO01000017.1 GCA_020793555.1 Methanosarcinaceae archaeon
TCACACTTGCATCCTATGTATTACGAAGAATTGATAACAGCCATAAATATTGATGAGATATAACTAAAGTGGTGTATATATGATTCCAAAATTTGATAGTAATGGTAATTTACCGGCAGGATTTATAGCACCCGAACTTGAAGAGTTTGAAGAACGTTTTGTTCATCATTTCCATGATTCAACAACGCGCCGGGAAATATTTAATGGCTATATCAGGTATAATGGTAAATTAGATGCTATCAAAGTAGCCACGCTCCAATGGGTAAATGGGAGTTATACAACAAGCAAAGTAAATCCTGAAGACATTGATTTCGTCACTCACATTGATGCAATTGAATTAGACCGATCAGGAGAAATAAAAGAACCATTCGCGAAATTGACTGATAAAAGTAGAGCAAAATCTGAATGTAGATGTGATGTTTACTTTATTGCAGTTTACCCTCCTGAAAATCCTGAATTGTACGAAAGTACAAAAGAAGATATCGAGTATTGGTCTAAATGGTTTGCTCATGATAGAGAGAACAATCCAAAAGGCATAATCGAGTTTAATTTATCTGATGGCTCATTTAATATAGAGAAATACTATGGAGGTATGATCGATGGCTGATGATTGCAGGAACCCATCAATAATACAGGAAGAAATTTCTGATCTAGAAACATTAATTCAGAAAAAAGAAAAGTTGATTTCTAAATATCCGGACAAATATTCTCTAAAAGTGGGTTACCAAAGTCTGAAAGATAGAGAAGATCATTTGCTATTGGAACTGAAAAGTTCTTATGGAAGGCATCAGATGGACACCTTTGATTTTGTCTTAGATGGTAATGTCGTCGATAAACACAGCATATCTTTATCATTCTTTGGGGAGTTTGTATCATATTTACAAGATGCGGTGACGTCAATAGCTCAATCATTAATTGATAAACCTACAGTAAAAGGTGCAATACCTAAAGAGATTCTTGACGCGTCTCGATTAGATTTAGTTGCAACCACAGCTGGTTCTTTCAGATTCGTTCTGTCCAGTCATCAACCACAACTTGGGGAGTCAATTGCTAAAAGGGCTCTCCAACAGTTTTCAAATTTAACTGACTGTGAGGACGATAAAGATAAGATCAAGAACATGGCTGAAAATCTTGGAATAAGGGCAATTAAAAAGTACCAGAAGTTTTTAGAAGTGTTGTATAAGAATAATGCCAATGTCAAGATGTATGATAAAATTGTTCCTGAAGGATTTCACACAAAAGAAATTACCAGTGACATGGCAGAAAGAATATACTACGTAATCAGTGAAGTCGCTGAACTCCCTGCAGAATCGGTCACATATTACGGTAAATTAACAGGAGTGAATATCCGTTCCTATACCTTCGAATTTGTAGTAGATGATAGCAATGAGATAATAAAAGGAACCTTTGGGGATTCTCTGACAGAGGATACAAAAAAACGCCTTGACACCAACACAACAATCAAATTCGATGTATCGACTGCATTTGAAGATGTGTTCAATGAAGAAAAAAAGGAATGGCAAATAGTTGGTTTTATGGATTAATTGAAAATAAACCACTCTCCAAAAGCCAAATAAATACAAATTCTCAAACCAAAAATATGACTCCCCCCAACCTCATCAAAACCGGCGAATCCGA
>DQIO01000016.1 GCA_020793555.1 Methanosarcinaceae archaeon
AAGACATGTACGATATTTTTAATGTCGTATCAATCACTATCGCGCACTTTCCGCATTCCATCATTGCCAATAAGATATTTACTAACGATTTAGCTTTTTCACGACAGTATATTATGGAAAATGCCGCCTGACGGCGGTTGCATTGGTTTCGATTTGTATAGATTTTAATTTTACACTAAGAATATCAGCTATACAAATACAATTTTGTTATTGTATTTTACATTGAATGTGATAAATAATGCAAGTACTGTTATGTGGAACCATGGAAAATAATATGCATCTCTCCCCACATCAAATACATACCACAAAAGTATCAATGACGAATATATTGCAAGTGCCAATTTCTCTCTCTTTGAAACAATTAAACCTGCAACAATGGCTGAAAGCATCACAAATGTTGGTGTTAGCATAGAGAAAGTATCAATATTTGAAAAATCTCTAGTCAAAACATGCGCCAAAATTCAAAAAAATGAAACTGCTGCCCCCAATATGGTCAAAGTAACATTTCATTTAACGGTCCGAACGCTGCAACCGAACTGATCCTGGCGCCTTCTATACCAAAAACGTTTTCAAAATCCGGCAGCCAGCTTGCAAAATATGTGATCATCAATGCAGCTATCAAATAGATAATTCTAATTTTTTGGTATTTAATCAATTTATTATGAAACTTGATAGACACAATTGGGAAATTGGATTCAATTTTATATAAACTTTAGTATTATTTAAAATTTAAATTTATTTGAATAATACTAATGAACCATTCTTTATTGACCAATTGAATAATCTTTATATAGTATTGTGTATATACAACAAATTGTGAAGTGTATAAATTTGATTGTATAAAACAATATAATTTTTAAACGACACAAACAGATATAGGGGAATTACAAATGAAAATAAGAGTGGTAAGTTCAAAAGAAGAAATCGAAACATTAGGAAATGATGAAGAAATCGTACATCTTGCGTTTAGACCATCCAACAAAGATATCTTTTCACTGGTCATAAAATGTCCAAATGTAAAAGCACTTCATATTCCAAGCTCATACAAAAGAACCATATCAGGTTCAGCTAAAATGTACCTTTCAATGCAGGGCATCGACCTGTTGGAAGGCGATGTATGGGGTCACAGGAAAGACATCAACGAATATTCAGAAGTATCAAAAGGTGTCTTTGACCGTATAAATGACTTAAGGGGAGAAGGACTTTCCGAAGAAGATACCGCAGACAAAATGACAAGAGAAACCAGACTTGGCCCTGATTTCATTGAATTTATCATGAAACAGGCATAAACATCCAAAAATAAATATGTCCGGTCATATCGATCGGACGTATTCACTTTTTTAAATTACTATTTACAGGTAATATTTTCTCGTAGCATATAATTAATCTCGCTTTCCGCAGGTATATGAAAATTTTAAACATTTTTACTGATATCGGTTTTAAATATTCATCACACATTATATTTATACTGTAGATGCATATGTGCATGGTGAGATAACAATATTCGCCCTCTCAATGTTGGAGAGATCCTGTTTTAGTATACAATTTGCAAACTTAGGTAAAAAATTGACATACATCATTCTAAACCATTT
>DQIO01000303.1 GCA_020793555.1 Methanosarcinaceae archaeon
TTTGATTTTATAATTGTGCCCTATGCCCTTCATAATCCGACACTTGAAAGTTGACGCGACACTAGAAATTGAGGAATGGTTTGAAAAACCACAAAGGAACATGGATGCCATTCACAAGCGAGAAACGGCATCCCCGCTGCTCGTATAGTGCAGCCCATTACAGTCTGATGTGCCCAAAGCAGGATACAACTTAGTAGGTCCCTGACCAGCAAACTGGAATCCCATACAGTATCTCAAACATTCTTAATACCACGCGTCATCGCAATCTTACCGGTTCTTACCATCTCTTTTATTCCAAACGGACGCAAAAGCTGTTCGATTCCCATGATCTTGCCTTCATCGCCTGTGACCTCAATGATCATAGACTTTGCTGCAACATCGATTATCCTTGCCCTGAATATATCAACGATCTGGATGATCTCGGAACGATTGTTCGCATCTGCCACCACTTTAATTAGTGCAAGTTCCCGCTCAACCGATTCATCCGCACCAAGATCGGTGACCCTGATAACATCGATCAACTTGTTGAGTTGCTTGGTAACCTGTTCAAGTACATGGTCATCGCCCCTGACAACGATCGTCATGCGGGATATTGTAAGATCTTCCGTAACCCCGACAGCCAGACTGTCAATATTGTAACCACGCCTTGAGAACAGGCCCGCGACTCTTGTCAGCACACCTGACTTATTCTCAACCAGAACTGCAAGTGTGTGTCTCATGATTTCCTCTCCAGGTCAAGTATCTCATTAATTGCAGCACCCGCCGGCACCATTGGCGATACATTCTCTTCTTGTTCAACAATGAAGTCGATAACAGTCGGTCTGCCTGATGCGATTGCTTCATCAATAACCGGCCGTACCTCGGATGGTTTCGAAGCCCTCAAACCAAGCGCACCGTATGCTTCGGCAAGTTTGACAAAGTCCACACTGCCACTGATACATGTATACGAATATCTGTGTTCAAAGAACAGTTCCTGCCACTGCCGAACCATTCCAAGGAATCCGTTGTTAAACACTGCAACAATGACCGGAATGTCATTTTCGACAACGGTTGCCAGTTCCTGAGAGTTCATCTGGAACGAACCATCGCCTGCAATATTGAACACGACCTTATCGGGCCTGCCAACCTTTGCACCCATAGCAGCAGGGAAACCATATCCCATTGTACCAAGACCACCGGATGTAATGAACGTACGTGGTTCTTTGAAACTGAAATACTGTGCAGCCCACATCTGGTGCTGTCCCACTTCAGTGACAATAATTGCATCCTCGCATGCAGCATGTATCTGCTCAAGGATGTATTGTGGTTTTATGATCTCGTCACTGTTGACATAATGGAGAGGATATTTTGCTTTCCATTCAACTATTTTCTTGATCCAGTCTTCCGACTTGCATTGTTTTGCATATTTCGTAAGATTCGCAAGTGTTCCTTTTGCATCCCCAACAATTGGGATGTCAACGCGCACGTTCTTGGAAATTTCCGCAGGATCAACATCAATGTGCATAATTCTTGCATTTGGTGCAAACGATTCGATCTTACCTGTAACACGATCATCAAACCGTGCGCCAACAGCGATCAACAGGTCACATTCCTGTACTGCATAATTCGCATACTTGGTGCCGTGCATGCCCAGCATACCAAGTGAAAATGGGTGATTACCCGGGAATGCCCCAATACCTGTGAGCGTAGTGGTGACAGGTGCCATGATCTTTTCGGCAAATGCAAACAATTCACTGCTCGCATTGGAACTGATGACACCGCCGCCTGCATATATCACAGGGGTTATAGATTTGGATATCTCTTCGGCTGCCTTTTTTATCTGCGGGATGTTTGCTTTGAATGTTGGTTTGTAACCCCGAAGGTTTACTTTTTCAGGATATGAAAAATCAAGTTCATCAGTAGTGACATCCTTTGGCATATCTACCAGAACAGGACCCTGCCTTCCTGTTGAAGCGATGTGGAACGCTTCCTTGATGATCCTTGGCAGTTCATCTGCACTTGGTACAAGATAATTGTGTTTCGTAATCGGAAGGGTTATGCCTGTAATGTCGGCTTCCTGAAACGCATCATTCCCCAACATAGAACTTGGAACCTGTCCCGTAAATGCAACAATTGGCACTGAATCCATATATGCAGTTCCAATACCTGTTACAAGGTTAGTCGCCCCCGGACCTGATGTTGCGAGACACACACCGGTTTTGCCGGTAGCACGCGCATATCCGTCCGCAGCATGTGCTGCAGCCTGCTCATGACGTACAAGTATATGGCGCACATCGGCATCATAAATCTCATCGTATATTGGTAATAAGACTCCGCCCGGATAGCCGAACATAACTTCAACGTCTTCTTTACTGAGGCACTCGATAAATGCCCGTGCGCCTGTCATTCTTTCTGTTGCACCGGTCATGCTAAATCTCCCTATTGATCTCCTTTTTAATGTAAATATGAGTTATAAGTGTAAGTGTAAGTTTAAATGTAAGTTTAAGTTTAAAGTGTGAATGTATGATTATACTGGTTTCGTTACTCGGATATGTATTTTAAATATGTTGATACAAAAACGTTGTTCAATTGTCCCGTATCAATTGGTTTATGCCGTTTAATACCGCTTCGACAGATGCCATGATAATATCCGTCCGTGCACCTCTTGCCGTTACGACCTTGCCGTCTTTTGACAGTTTTACCCATACCTCGACAAGAGCATCCGTTCCGCCTGTGATCGCATCTACATGATATTCCTCCAATACGACATCAGCCACACCGGATATTGCCTTCTTGATCGCGTTTATGGCAGCATCCACAGGACCATCACCGACACTGGCCTCAACAACTTCATTGCCCTCTACATTCAATTTTATTGATGCGGTGGGAGTCACCTTGTTGCCGGATACGATTGTAAAGTCCTCAAGTTTCACTTTGGATTCGGTGTAGATATCCAGAACAACTTCGGCAATCGATTGCAAATCAGCATCTGTCACCCGTTTGCCATGATCTCCAAGTTCCTTTACCCTTACCAGTATCTCTTTCATCTGTGAATTGTCAACATCCAGTCCCAATTCCTTTAGTGCGAGTGTTACTGAACTGCTGCCCGCATGTTTGCCAAGAACGATCTTACGTTCACGCCCGATCACTTCAGGACCAATTGGTTCGTAGGTGGATGTGTCTGCAAGCAATCCGTGTACATGGATACCTGCCTCATGGGTGAATGCATTACCGCCGACAAGCGATTTGTTAACAGCCACCGGAATTCCGGTCAGGCGGCTGACAAGCCTTGATGTTTTGTATAATTCATCGCACTTGATACCTGTATCATATTTATATAGCCATTCAAGGATCATTATCACTTCTTCGAGTGATGCGTTGCCTGCCCGCTCACCGATCCCGTTCACGGTCATGTGGGCTTCCCCTGCACCTGCTGAAAGTGCGGCGATGGTGTTTGATACGGCAAGTCCGAAATCATCATGGCAATGAATACTCACAGGAGCGGAGAGTGATGTTGAAAGTTCTTTGAAAACTTCCGTGGTCACTTCAGGAACCAGCAGCCCTACGGTATCGCAGTAACAGAGCCTGTCTGCACCTGCGTCTATGCCGTCTGAGTATAAGGATTTTAAAAATCCAAGGTCTGCACGGGATGCATCCTCGCCGCTGAGTTCAACGATGAGTCCGTGGTCTTTTGCGTATTCAGTGACATCGACTGCCATCTGACGCACGGTCTCACGGTCTTTTTTTAGTTTGACATTGATATGCAGATCAGATACGGGAACAACCAAATGTATCGAATCAACATCACATTCAAGCGCAAAATCGACATCAGGTTTCATTACGCGACAGTAACTGCAAATCTCGGCATTGAGTCCCTCGTTGCTGACTGCACGAATGGATTCCCTCTCACCTTTTGATGTGATGGCTGAACCTGCTTCGATTATGTCAAGTCCGAGTTCGTCCAGTTTACGTGCTATCCATAGTTTTTCTTCAGTTGAAAGTGCAACTCCGGGTGTCTGTTCACCGTCTCTTAGCGTTGTGTCCAAAAATTTAATATTTTCGAATAATGCAATCCCTCACGTGGGTTTTGTAATAGTATGTATTTTCTAAATATATAGTGCGAGTAAATCAGAGCGTAGCAGGGATTTTCTCGTTTGGTTATAATTACTATATATAGGTATAAGTAGGGTATTTCGATACATCCATCAAATATATATGTGGCGATATGCCGCAAAGCATACCAACCACAGATTAAGCGATGCGGTTATCGAATGACTGCTTACCTAAAAGTACTTGTAAGCAGTCTTAACCGCTTTTACGATCAGGTCTGCACTTGCCTGCAAGTCAGATATATCGATCACTTCAACAGGTGAGTGAATGTAGCGTGTTGGTACACTGATAACGCTTGAAGGGATTCCCTCGCGTGTCAGGTGTATCGATGTCGCATCGGTTGTTCCGCCATCCCCAACATCCATCTGGTGCGGGATATTGTTGGATTCTGCCGCTGCCCTGAGCCATTTTACCACTACGGGAGAAGCTATTAATCCCCGACCTCCGCCATCGACAATGGTTATCACAGGACCTTTTCCGATCTCAAGTGCGGAATCCTTTTTCTCGATTCCCGGATGGTCACCCGGAATGGTCACGTCGGTTGCAATTGCCACATCAGGGTTAAGTCCGAATGCAGAGGTGCGTGCACCTTTGAGTCCAACTTCTTCCTGCACTGTCCCGACCGCATATACCGTGGCTTTGACATTCATTTTGGATAACTGTTTCATCGCATCGATAAGCATTGCCACGCCGGCACGGTTGTCGAATGCCTTGCCTGTAATCTTTCCGTTCGCAAGTTTTGCGAATTGCCTGTCAATTGAGATAGGGCTGCCGACTTCGACACCTAACTTTTCAGCGTCCTCTTTGTCTTTTGCACCAATGTCAATGAACATATCATCCGCTTTGACAGGTTTTTTCCGATCCTCATCTTTCATGACATGAGGCGGTTTTGAACCAATAACACCTGTGAGCGGTCCGTTCTTTGTGTGTACGATGACACGCTGGCTGTGGAGAGTCGGGTCAAACCAGCCTCCGATCTTCACGAAACGAAGAAAACCATTGTCGTCAATGTACTTGACCATTAATCCGATCTCATCCATATGGGATGCCAGCATAATGGTTGGACCTGTGCCTTTTTTTGTTGCTATGAGGTTGCCCATTTTGTCAGTCCTGATCTCATCAACGTATGGTTTGATCTCTTCTTCCATTATGTCTTTTATGCTGCCTTCAGACCCGGATATTCCGTGTGCGTTTGAGAGTTTTTCGAGTAATTGTTGTAGTTGTTCCATGATGACCATCTTTTGAATTTAACTTTTAGTTTTATCAGATTGCTTTTAATCTACAAATATCATTTGTTTTAATTCGACTGCCTGACGTCAAAATTATAGATATCTACGATTAGTTAGCAAAAAGATCAATAAAAGAAGGATGAAGAATAGAGAATAAAGAAAATCAAAAAAATATTTGGGGGGATAAATGTAAATTAAACAAATTAAACCCAGCCCAAAAAATGAAATCGAGAAGAATTAATCTTCTGCGATCTCACCGAATGCGAACTTGCGCATTACTTTTGTTACCTTGATGGTTATTTCGTCACCGACTTTTGCGTTTGGTACAAAGACTACAAAACCCTTTACTCTTGCAATTCCGTCGCCTTCTCTTGCAATATCTTCAATCGTTACTTCGTATGATCCGCCTTCTTCTACCGGAGCACTTCTATCCATGTTGTTAAACAAATATTTCACGTCCTTTTATTTTATGATTGCCATCAATCATGGAAAAATCAAACTGCAAAAATAGTAAATCCCATTTAATGCTGTATATCTTTAAACCAAAATGACTTTAATCTGTAATTGACACTAAAGTGGTTTGAAGTATATATACATTTTCCTAAAAGCCAGTACTTCCGAACTATGGCGTCAAGTTAGGCTTGCAACTTAGTAAATTTCACCCTCACTGTTTTAACCAGAAAAGCTTAGCCGCATTCTAAAATTCCCTCCTAATCCAAAAACAAAAGACATTCATCCGTAAAATCAAACAAGGTGACAAAATCAGGTATGCTGAAGTATGGAATGAACGCTAAGGAAAAAAAGTGATACAACATCATGCCAGGTATTTGGGGAGTGATCCAAACAATCTTCCTGAACCAAGTTCATTTAATATTGGAAAAGTTCATTTCGGCTATTTAGCTCAACTACTTCTCAGTGATGCCCTCTCTACCGATGACATTTATATCATGCTCGATGGAATGGGGAAATCCGTAGAACGCAAAGAATACAGAAAGGAAACAAAGGATAAACCAAAAGAACAACTTTATTCTCCCGGGTGGCAACCTGCCCATATTTTTATTCATGTTTGATATAATGAAGTACAAGCACAAATATTCCATAACCTGTTTTTAGCCTGTTTTATATATTTAAAATGTTTTCTCGTTGTACAAAACATTTATTTAAAATAACTTTTAATGTCATTATGGGATTGGATGAACAGCATATATTCCAATTCTTTTATGGGAAGGTGAAACTATGCCAAATACAGCAAAAGCGATGGTTGTGTACTTAAGCACATCAGGTAATACAAAAGCAATATCAGATGCAATTGCACATGGAATTTCAGAGCGAAATGTAGAAGCCACATCAATTAGTTTTTATGATGCAAAAATAGAAGATCTAAAAGCGGCGGATGCCATAGCTGTTGGTTCTTCAACATTCCATTACAAAATATTGCCCCCTATGGAAAAGTTTATTGATGAAACACTTGCGAACTCAGATGTAAAAGGTAAACTGGCGGCAGCCTTTGGATCTTATGGTTGGAGTGGTGAAGCACCTGTTCTAATCGCAGAAAAACTGCGCAATTTGGGTATGAATGTAATTGATCCGGTGTTGAGAATCCAGTACAAGCCAATAGATAGAGACATAAAGGAAGCTGAGAGGCTTGGAATGGATATCGCTGAAAAACTGAAGAATGCGTGAACATATTTTCTATATTGCATCCATCATCCGGCAATAATAAAAATAAGAAATAAAATGCCGGATGTATGGGTGAATACTTTTTTTAAGTCACCAAAACCTAAATATCGATACAACAAATGGCAGTATTGTACTACTTCTGCGCCATATACAATATCTTAATTACAAATGCACCCACGCACCCGGAAGGAACACCATTTTCCGGCGGGTTTGTTGTGGGTGGTGGCACTAGTGTCATGTCAACCATACAATATCGCTAGATATATGATCTGACACTGTTCCATTTTCCAGTTATTTTTAAGACGCAGATTAACACAGATTAACGCTGATTTAAGGTTACATCTGCGTAAATCAGTGTGAATCTGCGTCTAATATAATTATTGAAATAATTTGATTTTATAATTGTGCCCTATGCCCCTCATAATCGACAATTGAAAGTTGACACGACACTGGAACGCGCCGCCTACGGCAAAGTTGCTGCGCAGGGTCTGGCAATTTGGGATATGCATCAACATTTTATCACTCACTTTCCAGAGGTATATTTTGAGAACAAAACTTTTTCCTAAACATTGAATAATGTCGGATGATTGTGGTTTTCTAAATTATAAAACAAATGATTCGGAAAGTGAGTTATCGAAACCATCTGAACAAATACAAATAATCGAATGCGTTTACAATAGCGCATTCATCTTTTGTATAAGTGAGAATGTGAATAGTACACTTTTATTATTATCATTTCATGTAAATTTCAATGAATAATCGAAATGGGAGTTATTTATCTATAATGAAAACAAAATAAACTCATTTAACTATTCGCATACATGCCTATCCCTGAATCAATGAAGGCATGGTATGTTTAAACAGATACTAACTACCAAATCACAATGACCATAACAGATCAAGGCATAAAGAAAGACTTCGACCAATTCAAGAATGATGCATTTGGCATCCTTCTTTTTGGATCGTACATGCGTGGGGACATGACATCAAGATCAGATGTCGATGTGTGCATAGTGAAACCTGCAAATGATGGTCTTTTAAGAGATATTAACAGGAAACTCGGTGGTAAGTACGATATTAAAATTTTCGAGAAATTGCCGCTTTATATCCAGATCGAAATAATCCGCGAGCATGTACTTGTGTATGGAAATGAAGTAGACCTTTCAGCCTATTTTTACAGATTCAGGAAACTGTGGGCAGACATGGTTCCTCGAATAAGAGACAACCAGTTTACAAGCGTCCATAAAAGAATGACTATTCGGAGAAAATGGTTACATGATAAAAAAGCGATATCTTGATAAATTCGAATCCTTTGAAAATGAAATTGATTTTATTGACTCGCACACAATCTGTGATGATGTTTCCGAAAGAGCATTATTGCATTCATTGCAGATCTGTGTAGAAACATCTACAGACATAATTGCCATGATCGCACATGATTTTGGGCTCGTTGTTAAAGATGACTACACGAATATTGAAAATTTGACAAAATAAGGCATAATAGGATTTGAGGATAGTTAAGTGCTTAAAAGTTACAATGGATTGAGAAATTCTATTGTTCATCGATACGACAATGTTGATCCTGACATGTGGAAGAGGGACTTGATGGCATTGACAAACTATACGAAATTGTCGTGAAAATCGTAGACAAACATGAAAAATTAAATCATGCATAACAAAATGTGGTAAATATGATCGGATTATTCAAAAACGGTGACAACATATTTTATGGTGAAGTAAATGGCACTCGTGTCACGGCAAAAGGTTGCTGTGAAGGCAAAACGTTCGAACTATCCGAACTGGAAGTGCTTCCGCCGACAGATCCATCTAAAATAATATGTGTTGGGCTTAATTATTACGACCATGCGAAAGAGTTGAACATGGAGACCCCGGATGAGCCACTCATATTCATGAAACCGCCTTCTGCCGTAATTGGTCACGGTGACAAGATCATTTATCCAAAAACAAGCCATCAGGTCGATTACGAAGCCGAACTTGCAGTAGTGATCGGGAAAAGATGCCGCAATATCACTGCAAACCGTGCAAACGATGTTATTGCAGGTTACACATGTTTTAATGACGTCACTGCACGCGACTTCCAGCGACAGGACGGACAGTGGGCGCGTGCCAAAAGTTTTGACACTTTTGCGCCGTTTGGCCCATATATTGCTTCACCTGAGGAGTTCGACCCTGAAAATGCACCCATCAAGAGCCGCATCAACGGGGAACTGCGGCAGGATTCCAATACATCCAACCTGATATTCGATATACCAACGCTAATTGAGTTCATATCCGGAATCATGACGCTTGAACTTGGGGACATCATCGCAACAGGCACACCGGCAGGGGTTGGTGAACTTCAACGCGGGGATGTTGTTGAGATTGAGATCGAAGGCATAGGAATTTTGAAAAACGAGGTGGTATAATGCTTTTTGACCAGATCAACAAGGAACTTGAACTTACACAACGACACCTTGTTGTTCTGAAAAAAGTTATCGAGAGCGGACCTATCGGCATATTGAAACTCGCAGAAGAGACCGACATGCCCACCCACAAAGTAAGATACTCACTTCGTGTACTTGAACTTGAGCAACTGATCAAACCTTCCGCAAGTGGTGCGGTCGCAGGCGAGCAGGTGGAAGAGTTTATATCTAGTTTTGACGATGAATTGGAGAGTATAGTTCAAAAAACAGAATTCATACGAGAAATTGGAAAATCCATATGAAACCATTTTATCCAACATTACTTTTTGCATTATGATTTTGACATTACAATTACAATTACAATTACAATTACAATTATAATAATGGAGAATACTGATGACATTAACTGAAGATGACACAAAAACGATTGAGAAATATGCATTGCAAAACGCTGTAAAATACGGCAAAGCACCGCAGATCGGAGCGGTCATGGGGCGCGTGATGGGTGAATGCCCCCACCTTCGCCCAATGGCAAAAGAAGTCGGCCCCGTAATCGGCAAGATACTCGGTGAAGTCGCAAAAGGGGATGTTGATTCATGGCGCGGGCGACTTGAAACGATCGCGCCGGAATTGATAGAGGAGTTGAGTGTCAAAAAGGAGCCGGACAAAGGATTGAAACCATTGGATGTCGCAGAAGGCGAAAAAGTTGTCATGCGCTTTGCTCCAAACCCGAACGGGCCCCCGACACTCGGCAGTGCCAGAGGGATCGTGGTCAATTCCGAATACGTCAAAAAATACGACGGTACATTCATCATACGTTTTGACGACACCGACCCGCAGACCAAACGCCCAATGCTTGAGGCGTATGACTGGTATATAGAGGACTGCACATGGCTTGGTGCCGCACCCGATAAAGTGATAATCGCATCCGACAGGATGCAGATGTATTACGATTATGCGAAAAAACTGATCGAGATGGAAAAGGCGTATGTCTGTTTCTGCGAAGGTGGTGAGTTCAAGAAATTCAAGGATGCAAAAGAGCCGTGCCCACACAGGGACGAGAGCGTTGAGGTTAACCTAAGCCACTGGAAAAAGATGGTTGCCGGTGAATATGAGGAAAAGGTTGCTGTTCTTCGCATAAAGACCGATATCAAACACAAGGACCCGGCAATCCGTGATTTCGGTGCTTTCAGGATAGTTAAAGTACCGCACCCCCGCCCGGAAGTTGGTGACAAGTACGTAGTCTGGCCTCTTCTTGATTTCGAGGGTGCCATTGAAGACCATGAACTCGGTATGACCCACATAATAAGGGGCAAGGACCTAATGGACAGCGAAACACGACAGGGTTACATCTACAAGTATCTTGGCTGGGATTACCCAAAGACTACGCACTGGGGACGCATAAAGATCCATGAGTTCGGCAAGTTCAGCACAAGCGGACTTCGCCATGCGATTGAGGAAGGGGAGTACACAGGTTGGGAAGACCCCCGTCTTCCAACATTGCGCGCCATGAGGCGAAGGGGTATCAAGCCCGAAGCTATCCGCAAGTTCATGATCGAGATGGGAGTCGGCGAGACCGATGTGAGCATCAGTCTTGACACCCTGTATGCAGAGAACAGGAAAATGGTTGACTCAACCGCAAACAGGTATTTCTTTGTCTGGGATCCGGTAGAAGTCGAGATTCAGGATGTTGAACCGAAAACTGCAACACCGCCGCTTCACCCAACAGAAGACAGAGGACAACGAGAGATCGAAGTCGGTACAAAAGTGTTCATTTGCAAGGATGACATGGAAAACCTTGAAGTAGGCAACAAACTTCGATTGAAAGACCTGTACAACATTGAGATCACTTCCCTTACTCCGCTTCAGGTGAAGTACACAGGCGACTTAATGGAACCGGTCAAAAAAGGAGAAAAACGCATCCGAATCATCCATTGGGCACCAATTGACGGTACACCCGTGAAAGTTCTGGCACCCCATGGCGAATTCAATGGAATTGGTGAAAGGCAGATCGCGAATGAACTGGACAATCTGGTGCAGTTCGAAAGATTTGGTTTTTGCAGGATTGATTCGGTTGAACATGAAATTGTTGCGTATTTTGCGCATAAGTGACGTGAAATCATTCAAAATACCGATGCGACCACCGCGCGAAGCGCGCACGTTCCCATCATCATTAGAATGATATTTCGTGTGCCTTTTAGCATGTCGTTTCGTGCGCAATTTCGTATGCTGTTTCGGGCACTGGTAATTCGTATTATGAGATATGCACGGATTAAATGCATGTGTCTTTGATCATTGGTGCAGGGCTATGCCGCCTGTGGCGTGTTGTTGCACTGTATTAAGTTTTATATTTGATTGACATTTAGAAAAATTGATACAATGAAAAAGAAAGGTCTTGCCCCGATAATAGATAAAAGTACACGCATCCTCATTCTTGGCTCCCTGCCAAGTGATGAATCCATACGCAAGCAGCAGTACTATGGGAATCCGGTTAATGATTTTTGGAGACTGATAAGTGAGGTCATTGGCGAGGACATCAACGCACTTGATTATGATTCAAAGATTCAAAAACTTCAAAAACACGGGATTGGACTTTGGGATGTTCTTTCGACAAGTGAAAGGGATGGCAGCATGGACTCAAATATCAGGAACGAGGAGATCAACGACTTTTCAAATCTTAAGAACGTTGCCCCAAATCTTCGACTTGTCTGTTTCAATGGCAAGAAAGCAGGAGAATTTGAAGATACATTCAGGGAATATGGGGGACGTGTGATTGAGACAAAAATCCTGCCGTCTTCAAGCGGTGCGAACAGAAGAAACTCAGAAAAAAGAATCATTGAATGGCAATCAATTGTAGATTTCATTGCGCAACCGTAGTCACACATGTCGTTCAGTTACCATTATTGTCATTAGCAAGTGCTCGCTCAACTTCCTTTTTGTGAATTTGTGCAGATTCATGGATTCCCCCCGTATTGCCCCTCACAGCACGGCATGGATATTGCTGTATCAATAACCCTGCACGTGCGGGAGCATCACTGACCGGCATTCCTATCAATTTTTCTGCCATTTTCCATGTACTGCCACATGGAGCACCGCGAATCACGTTCACGTTAACGATTTTTCCGTCACGTGTTTTGATATCAAGAACCGGACGTCCAAACTTTGATGTGAATTCCGGGCTTGCAGAATTTGGTTTGAGCGTGCAGCAGATGTCATCCACTTCAATATACATGCCGTATTCATTTGAGATCTCATCAAGTTCACCAATCGGTGCACGCGATACGCCGCCGGGTACAATAAGGGCATGTATGCCGTTTTTTCCTGCAAGTTTTGCAATTTCTGGAGTGAGGTCCGGGTGCATTGAGTAAGTGATGATGGTATCTGCAGTGAACACGTCGTTGTTAAGGTTCAGTTTTTCAAGGAAAAGAGTGGGGTCTTCTATGAACTCGGGGAGATTTGCGGGAATGTCGGCTGATACGACCTCGAAATCTGTTTGCGACAGGATGGTCTCAATGAATCGCCGGCCATATTTTCCGCGTGTGATTACTCCGATAGTTGTCATGTGTTCTCACATCTTGTTTTGAATTATTGAAGTTGATCATAGATTCATAAGATCACTAAATAAGAGAATTATTAGCGATCTTACTTGACCTTTTCTTATTAACTGTTGCCCTACAAATATCATTTGCAATTCACTTTATTTATGATGTTGGATATGTTTTGTGTAAAAACAGGTTGTTCGAAGGATTAAATATTAATTTGATAAAATCAAAATAGATATTAAACATAATTTGTATTATTGCCTTTGGGCGATATGTGGGTGTTTAACTAATGAATGAAAATAATGAAAATGAAAATGTGTGCATTCCAAAGAACTTCGCACAAAACGTGATAGATAGTATTGGTGATCCAATTATAGTGATCGACCCTAGCAATTACAAGTTGTTGCTGGCTAATAAAGCAATGTCTGAACAAATAAAGGAAGTTGACCTTCTCACTGGATCAGTGACATGCCATCAAGCTACACATCGTAGGGATACTCCCTGCGATTTCCCTGATGATCCATGTCCACTTAAAAAAGTGATTGCTACCAAATCAACGGTAAGAGTTGTGCACATTCATTATGATGACGAAAATAATGAAAGTATCATTGATGTAGTTGCTACCCCTATTCTGGATGAAAGTGGAAATGTTATGCAAGTGATCGAATCATTTCATGATATTACGCACATAATGCAGGAAAAGATAGCATTGCAAAAATCTGAAAAAATGTTTAAGACTTTATTTAATAATGCAGGTGATGCGATCATGATGCATGATATGGAAGGTCATTTCATAGAAGTGAACCAGATAGCTTGCGATCAACTTGGCTATACCAGAGATGAACTGTTAAAAATGTCGCCAATTGATCTCAATTCACCTGAATATTCAAAGATGGTTCCAGATCGGATCAGGAAAATACGTGATGATGGACATGGTATATTCGAGACTGCTCTGCTACGAAAAGACGGTTCAAGTATTCCTGTCGAACTTAGCAGTCGAATGATCGAATATGGTGAAGATCCTATGATACTTTGTATTGCACGTGATATTACAGAACGCAAGCGGACAGAGAAAATACTATAAAAATATACAGAGGATTTGAAAGATTCCAATGAACTTAAATAATTTTTTATAGAAATTATGAGGCATGATGTCCTGAATTCTGCCGGTTCCGGATGTGTATTTTGGGTCACTGTACAAAAAGCGTGTGGAGATGGGGCGGTGGGGTGTATTGGATGAGTAATTTAGTGAGCTATTTTCAGCGAATTACTGAATATTAATTATTTTTTAACAGTTGGTGTTAAAAAATAGTTGTACTTTTTATATTATTGCGGTATGTTTATATAATTACTTCGCCATCTATACATGGAATAGTGTGATTGGGGCAACATCAGCGCTACTCAATTATTAAGTTGTGAAGCCGATATAAGCACATCAAATGTTTATTGAGATTAGATTAGTAATAGACGTGTCTATATTGGAAAGATTGAGGTATGTGCCTTAAGAAACTGGGAAATAGGGTATCAAATGGGTTTTGTAATGTTTTCGATCAAAACACATTGCATGACAAAAAACCACTGTTATCCTCCCAGTAATGTGAATAACCCCAAGTCATCAACTAACGTAGGAGGAACCAATATGAACAAGATAAAAATCTTGCTTTTTGTGTCTTTACTGCTGGCCATCACAGTGGGAACCGCAACAGCGAGTGAATTAATAGATGAGACAGAACATGAAGAGCTAATAGAACTGGGAAAACAAATATTTTTTGATGATGATTTGTCAACACCTAAAGGGCAGTCATGTGCAAGTTGCCATCATCCTGATGTTGGTTTTGCAGACCCTGCCCAGAGTCGCGCGGTTTCACAGGGAGCAGTTCCTGTAAGATTTGGAAACCGTAATTCACCTACTGCCGCATATGCAGCCTACAGTCCGGATTTCGATTACAACGAGACTGAACAGATGTATATCGGCGGCCAGTTCTGGGACGGAAGAGCAATTGACCTTGCAGAACAGGCAAAAGGACCATTTCTGAATCCACTTGAGATGAATAATCCCAGCAAACTTGCAGTTGTCCAGAAAATCATCAAATCTGACTATGCTGATCTTTTCGAAAAAGTCTACGGCGAGGGAGCACTTGATAATGTGGAGGAAGCCTATAACCAGACGGCTGAAGCCATAGCAGCATTTGAGATGACAGACGAAGTTAACAGGTTTAGTTCAAAGTACGATAAATCTATGGCAGGGGAAGTGAAATTAACTTCACAGGAACGAAAAGGGCTTAAATTGTTCAATGACCCTAAAAAGGGTAACTGTGCAGCATGTCACCCAAGCACTGCAGGTCTCTATTCAGATAAACCCCTGTTCACAGATTTTACTTATGATAACCTTGGTGTGCCAAGCAATCGTGGAATGATGGGAGATTCGCCAGAATTGATGGATTACTATCCGTTCTATTATCCGCCGATTGCACCAATTTTCAATCCGGATGGGTTGGATTACGTGGATTATGGACTGGGCGCACTGACGGGGGATGATGAGATGGGGATGATGAAAGTACCAACCCTCAGGAACTCTGCTGTTACGCCACCATATACGCATAATGGAGCATTCATGACTTTAAATGAAGTTGTGAATTTCTACAACACCAGAGACGTAGGGGAATGGCCAGCGCCTGAAGTGAACATAAACGTAAATAGAGATGAATTAGGGGACCTTGGATTATCCGATGCGGAGGAAGATGCTATCGTCGCCTTCCTGGAAACATTGACTGACGGCTATGAAGAAACATAGGAGGACGGTTAAAAGGCAGTTAGTGACAGATTGTGGGATTGCGTGCGATTTGAATGCACGCACCCCTTTTTTTTTAATATGGATATGTCAGATGGCACTATCTCAAAAATCAGTTATTTCAATAGAGGATTTATCAAAATCGATAATTACATAGACACGGATTTCACAGATTTACACGGATTTAAGCTTGTTCGGAATCGATATCATAAGAGTCTATTTGGTTTGTGGTGCAAAGTGTTTGATATTTGATAAACATCAAATCTGTGTAAATCTGTGTAAATCCGTGTCTGAAAAATAACTGGATTTTGGAACTGTGCCAGCCATCCTTAAGACTCGTGTCGCGTCAACAATATAATGTCGCTAGACTAGTGTCGTGTCAACTTTCAAGTGTCTATTATGAGGGACATAGGTCATATGAA
>DQIO01000015.1 GCA_020793555.1 Methanosarcinaceae archaeon
AACCTGTGACATTCTGGTTAACAGCCAGACACTCTACCAACTGAGTTATGGCGGCACATCATATTACTGCTTATACATGTATTTGCGCAGGTGCGCGGACTTTCTTAAAGCACTAATTGGTCTTAAATCTTTTGTTCCAGTACATAGAAGCATCAATCGAACACATCCATATATTTCCCAACAATTGGTATTACTTCACCGCAGTCCTGACACATCTTATCCTGTGTGATATTGTATTCTTCAACATTGAACAGTCCTCTTTTGATCAGTAAATTGCCACAAGCATGGCAGAATGTACTCTCATACTTGTGCCCGAACACATTTCCAACATAAACATATTGAAGACCCACATCTTTTGCAATGTCGTGCGCCATCTCAAGTGTCTTGACCGGAGTTGCCGGAAGATCCTGCATCTTATAGTGAGGATGGAAGCGTGTGAAGTGGATCGGCGTGCTGGCACCAAGATTGTCGTGCACCCATTTACAAAGCTGCTGTATCTCATCAGCAGAATCATTGAGTGTAGGAATGACAAGATTGATAACCTCAACATGCATCCCAAGTTCCTTTGCAAGCACCGCAGATTCCAGCACAGGCGCAAGTTTTGCACTGCATACATCCTTGTAGAACTCTTCAGTGAATGCCTTGATATCAACCCTGAAAGCGTCCAGATACGGCGAGATTTTCCGAAGCGCCTCCGGCGTGATATAACCGTTTGTAACATAAACGGTCGCAAGTCCAGCCTCTTTTGCAAGCTTTGCACAATCATAAGTATATTCATACCAGATCGTAGGCTCATTATACGTCCATGCAATGCTTTTTGAACCGGATTTAAGAGCACGTGCAACCGCTTCATCCGGCATTATTTCAACTGAATGTGCCTGATCAAGCCCGACCTGTGATATCGTCCAGTTCTGGCAGTGCCGACACCTGAAATTACATCCTATCGTCCCAAGTGAATACGATATTGAACCCGGATAGAAATGGAACAACGGCTTCTTTTCAATCGGGTCAACTGCCTCACTTGAAACAGTGCCATAGATCAAGGTGTACAGTGTGCCGTCACGGTTCTCCCGCACCCTGCAAAATCCTTTTTTACCAGACAGGATAATGCAGCTGCGGCTGCATATATTGCATTGTACCTTTGCATCATCAAGTTTGTTATAAAGCATAGCTTCTTTGATCAATTATACCCTCTCCCTTGTTGGTTAATTAATTATCTTGATAGTAAAAATACTTAAGCATCGACAGTCCATGCTTGAAGTTTGCAGTTTCAAGTTTGGTGTTTCCAACTAATTGGATATCTTAACAATAGAGAATTGTCTTATGAAAACAAACACGAAGATCTTCGCTAACGCGCAGATTAACTTGGAGTGCATAATTTTACAAATTATGTACAACAAAAAAACAGTATCGAGGGGATTTATTGAATAAAGTCGATATGTTGCAAAAACATTTGCACAAATTGAAAAATGACGATGACATCATTGGCAGTGCAATATCCAGCAAAAATGGATTGGAACCGTGGTCGGATAATTAGTGATATTGAATTCTGATGGGATCAGGTGTTGGTCAAAATCACC
>DQIO01000014.1 GCA_020793555.1 Methanosarcinaceae archaeon
AACGGCACTGTCCCATTTTCCAGTTATTTTTAAGACGCTGATTCACGCAGATTTACGCTGATTTAAGGTTGCATCTGCGTTAATCAGCTGTAAATCTGCGTCTAATATAATTGTTGAAATCACTGGATTTTGGAATTGTGCCGGATAGAACATTGAAAATCGTTTGATGGCAGTTAGATTTATACAGATCGCATACCAATTAATCTACAAAGGAGTAGTGGAATTATGGATATTTTATGGTTGAACCAAAATGATGTAAAAAGTGTTCTGGACATGCCTGCGGCAATGGATGTTGTCGAGAAGGCATTTGAGCAGCACGGATTAAAGAAAGTCCAGATGCCGCCAAAAACGTATCTGTATTTTGAAAAACATAACGGAGACCTGCGGACCATGCCCTCTTTTTTGGAGGAGCAGGATATCACTGGTGTGAAGATCGTGAACGTGCATCCTGACAACCGCAAGGCAGGTTTACCAACCGTCATGGCGCTTGTTGTGTTAAATTCGACAGAGACAGGCGCGCCCCTTGCTGTTATGGATGGAACGTATCTTACAGATATTAGAACAGGTGCGGCAGGGGGAATTGCTGCAAAGCATCTCGCACGACCGGATTCTAAGGTTGTTGGCATGGTCGGTGCAGGAAATCAGGCGCGCACCCAGTTACTTGCACTTGCGCAGGTATTCGACATCGAGCAGGTCAAGATCACAAGCAAGGATATTCGCGACTGTGATGAGTTTGAAAAGGAAATGGTGGGTGTTGTAAACTGCGAGCTCATCAAAACGACTCGTGCAGAGGAGGTATGCGACTGCGATATTCTCGTTACGACAACGCCTGTCCGCAGTCCGGTGGTGAGATCGGAATGGGTGAAGGCAGGTACACACATTAACGCAATCGGTGCTGATGCAAAGGGCAAACAGGAACTGGATTCGCTACTCCTGACGCGCGCGAAGGTCGTGGTTGACGATATTGTGCAGGCATCACATTCGGGAGAGGTTAATGTGCCTCTATCGAATGGCGTGATGTTAGACGAGGATATTTATTGCGAACTGGGAGAGGTCATCGCAGGTGTCAAGCCCGGGCGTGAAAGCGATGACGAGATTACTGTTTTTGATTCGACGGGGCTTGCTATACAGGATCTGGCGACTGCCAATCTGGTTTATGGGAGGGCTGTTGAGAAGGGGATTGGTAGTCGGATGGAGATGTTTTAGGGAAGGGATATCGGATGGATGTTTTTGTATGTGCCCTAGTGTTGCGTCAACCATATAATATCGCTAAATAGAAGGGAGGGCAGATAGATGCGAAAAACGGCGCGACTGCGCGCAGCGCGGCATGTTCCCAAACCATGAACATGAAATATAAAACGGTTTTTAAGCGGTGTCATATTTGCAGATATGAAAATTGCATGGTTGGTTTGTGAGTTTGGCAGCAGTGAAATGCACCGCTTGCAGTAGGGACTAATGCCCTGATTTTTTAAGTTTCGGTTAAATAATTCGACACTTAATAGTTGACACAACACTAGTGTCGAGTCAACCATACAATATCGCTAGATATATGATCTGACACTGTTCCAT
>DQIO01000013.1 GCA_020793555.1 Methanosarcinaceae archaeon
CGGTCTTCAATGCGGGAAGGTCCACATCTTCACTGATCGCATCAAAATCCCGAAGAATCTCAATAAATACATCAATGTCACCTTTGCTTGTTGCGATGAGACCATCAATTAGTGCATTGCGCACGTCATCAGACAGGTGCCCCACCATACCAAAATCGATCAATGCGATCTTACCATCATCCATGATGATAACATTGCCAGGATGCATATCTGCATGGAAAAAACCATATTCAAATATCTGTTTCATGAACGCTTTTGCACCGCAAGTAGCAATCTCATTCCGGTCAAATCCGAGCTCTTCGATCCTTTCAAAATCGCTGCTCTTGGTTCCTTTAATATACTCAAGTGTCAGAACACGCTCACTACAAAAATCCCAGTAAACATTCGGGATATATATATGTGGGTCATCCTTGAAATTTGCCAAAAACCGATCTACATTCCGCGCTTCCTGAGTGTAATCCATCTCAGCGTGTATTGACCTTGAGAACTCATCAATGACTTCAACCGGCCTATAGAGCTTCGCATCGTGGATGTGCTCCTCTGCAAATTCTGCTATACTGTACATGATATCAATATCAGTCTCAATGACCTTCTTGATTTCCGGCCTTTGTACTTTGACCACAACATCCGTTCCGTCATGCAATTTTGCCCGATATACCTGACCGATCGATGCTGCTGCTATCGGCTCATGTTTAAATTCAGAAAATATTTCCTCAATGGGCGCACCCAATTCCTGACGTATCAAAATACTGGCATCTTCAAAATCAAAAGGTGGCACATCATCCTGAAGTTTTGCAAACTCATTCGCATATTCAGTCGGGACTATATCTTGCCGTACGCTGAGAATTTGTCCGAGTTTTATATATGTGGGGCCCAGCTCTTCGAGAACCTGCCGTGCACGCTCGGGTCCGGTATGCGGTGCATCTTTCAATTCACAGTACCCTCTGAATTTTGATCTCATTGATTCAAATGGTCGGAGTTCCATCTGGTCTACGAGGTGCCCAAACTCATATTTGATAAGAGTATCAATGATCTTTCCATACCGCTTTACCATTTTATATCTGCGCAGTATTCTAAAAGGCATGTTTTCCCCCGAATCCTGTGAAAAAAGTAACGAGTTAACAAACCTTTTGTCAACTCAACAAATATCCCAATGCGATTGTACTGATCGTACAGTCAAAAAATTAAACTTAAATTGAAACTCTACTCAGATAGTTTCCCTATTGCCTCTTCGAGCTTGTCGATCTTTTTCTCAAGACGCTGGATCTCTTTTTTTGTCTCCATTTCAGCCTTGCCGAATGTTTCTTTCACTTTCTCAGATATCTTACCCTCTAGTTCATTCTTCTGTTTCTTCTGCTCGTCAATAAGTTCCCGTACAAATTTCTTTCCTTCTTCCTTATTGATCTCGCCTTTTTCGACAAGTTCTTTGCTAATTTCATTGATCTTTTCTTCAGTGAGTGCCCAGGCTCCCATGCCAAGAAGACCAAGTTTTCGAATTATTTCAATCATATTTAACCCTCCAATTATTAATTGGATGTTTTACGTTAAAGGTCTTTCCATTAACCGT
>DQIO01000012.1 GCA_020793555.1 Methanosarcinaceae archaeon
GGTTCTGAACATTTTCTTAATGAAACTATACTTTCCCCTGTGAAAAAGTTCTCATCTCTTGCTCGATGCAATCCATTAAAGTATCTCTCTAAATCCTTTACTTTTGGATTCGGGAGTGTCGATCTATTTGCATTTTGGAACAATTTGATCGGACTTAAAATATCAAGTGGTGTGTTGTTTAAAGGTGTTGCAGAAACTAGAATAACTCTTTTTCCTCTGCAAATTTGAGCTAATTTCTCATAAGACTGAGTTGCTTCATTCCTAAAACTGTGAGCTTCGTCAATGATTACGTTTTTGTAATATTGATTTTTATCAGTATCAGTAATTCTTCTGATGATGTCATCCAATTTCCCACGAGATTCGATATAACTATGCTGAATTCCAAAATCTTCAAAAACATTTGTCCATGACCCCGGGTTGTCCCTATCAATTAAAACAGGAGGCGCAATTACCAGTGTTCTGCCGTCTAATCGTTGAGCCAGCATTGTAGCAATATACGTCTTGCCCAGACCTACAACATCAGAAATGAATACTCCGCCGTATTCCAAGAGTTTTACTTTTGCATCCTGAACCGCATCTTTTTGATATTTTAGATCCATAAAATTCGGTGGACGATAGAAATCATCTATATCCTCTAAATCCAGATTTATTTTTTCTTCCAGATATTCATAAAGGAATTTCAAATATAGTTCATAAGGCGTGATTTTATCGTTTAACCATGTCTTTGTATCAATGGTTTCAATATATTCCTCTGAAACATCAACCGAATTTTCCCATAACTTATTGAATTGATCCAATGCAAATTTGTGATCAGAACTATTCTTTAATTCAACATTAAATTCCAGATTGTCCCTCAATCCTGATTGTGAAAAATTACTTGATCCGGTTATCACTCTGCCTTTATCATACGCTTTTTCTTCATCAAAAGTCATGATATAGACTTTCGAATGTATATTTTCATCAGGATATACTTTTATTTTTAACTTATCAGATTTAATCCATTCAATGAATTTTTTAGTGCCTTCGTACACTTCAACAGAATCCTCTGAATTTTCATACTCCTCTGCTACTTTATTGGAATATTCGTTTTTTGTTTCTTTGTGCGATAATTTTAGTTCCGTTTGAATCTGTTTCTGCGATTCTTGGATTAAATCAAAAGTGTCTTTATTTGTGCTAATACCAATTAAAATTCTAATTTTTTCAGTTTCTTCTAATGATTCATACAATGAATAAAATCCACTCGTATAAAAATACCCCACCAAACAATCAAAGAACTGAGAATGTTTTATCAGGACAGCAAACCTATCTACCAACTTGTTGTTTTCCTCGTTTGTGATAAATGTTAAATCTGTAGTCATGGGGATTATCTTCCTTTTTTTACTATAATATAATTCATATATGTATAAAGTAACCACTTAAATGAATTTCCTATTTGTTTTTAATTTCTTTTTGCAGATGTTGTTAAGTTTATTTACATTGAAATTGTCGGAAAAGTCCCTCACTTATACAAATTTCACCCATATTCTCTTTTTAATTTTCCGTTTGACGTGATATCTGACATAATTC
>DQIO01000011.1 GCA_020793555.1 Methanosarcinaceae archaeon
CAAAAGGCAATAATTGCTCTGGCGAGAAAAATTGTGACGATTATATGGCATCTCACCCGAAACGAGACATGATTATACCACCACCAATGCGATACCCACTTAAAGCAATCATTGCAAAAATTAAAGTCATCATGCCAGTTATGAGGACATATGTTCTATCTTTATGATAAAAATTAGAAATAATCATAGAGATGAATACAGGTACAATAACCAACGAAGGTGTCATAAAAACACCTATAATTCTATCGATACCAAAGGTATCAAAAAGTATCATTTGAATTAACTGAAATATTACTCCGCATATGAATGCTATACCAAATGACCCAAAAATTCGATTAAGATTCTTCATTTTTACCATAATTAAATACCATTGCCAATAGAATAGTATTATTTACTATTAATACTAAAGAACTTGGGGTACACGAGTGTTCCCCACAGGCGTAGGATGAACCGATACTACTCGATGACATCAGACAGGTACACCCCAAGTTATACAGATTTATGTCGCAGTAAGGAGGCAGAAGCATGGTTATCGATTGGTCAAAAGTTCTAAAAAAGCACATAGAAGAAGCATGTCGTTTACACGATGCAAAAATAAATCTCCCCACACATCCGGCGAGAACCACGTTTCTCATTCACAGTGGTAAACAATATCCAGCTAAGTTTATCCGAGGACTGGCGTATGAAATCGCGACAGGGGATAAATTGGGTTCTAATGATTATTCTGGCGGGCTAGAAACAGTGCGATTTTTTAATGCTTTAGGTCTTTCAGTTAAACACAATGAGAAAATCACCGATGGGGTGAGTGAGAATGGATATGTCCCAAAGTCTACATACCAAAAAACTACAGAACATAAGCCTGATACGGCTACCAAAAAAGAAATTCGTTCATCCAGAAAGACGCAGAAGGATTTTCTATTCAGACTATTGAAGCAACGATTTGGGTGTGTTGTGACCGAAGCTAAATTTGATTGGTTGAAGGTTCCGGATCGTGTCTCAAATGATGTTGTTTTTGATGAGGTATATGAAAATCTTTCTTTAATTCGTGGTCGCAAAGATTTTACGACATCAAATTACAAACTTGAATGTGACTATTTCATCCCTTCAAACAATTTGATCATTGAATATGACGAGAGGCAACATTTCACTATACAAAGAGCGAATTCACTTGCACACTATCCATCTGATCTGAACTTCAACTTTGATAAAGATAAGTGGTGCAAAGCATGTGAGGACATTAAAGCTACCGACAATGATCCGGAATATCGAGATGAGCAAAGAGCGTTCTATGACAGTGTCCGGGATATACTTGCTGCCCGCAACGAAATTACATTGATACGGATAAAGGACGGAGATTATGAATGGGATTTAGAATCGGGGGCGAATGAATTAAATAAACTTATTAATTCTCTCAAACTTGACGCATACCCCTCGAATATTGAAGAGGCTATTGAAGAGCTGGCATGGGATTTTTCCTGCATTCAGAAAGCATATCGGGACTGGACAAAACAGTTCAAAACTCATGAAGATGTTATTTGTTGGCTGAAAAATCATAATATTGGTGAA
>DQIO01000010.1 GCA_020793555.1 Methanosarcinaceae archaeon
TGGTGCTTTTCGACAGGATGAACGGGATGGACAGGATGCGCTCCGCGTTGGTTTTATTTATTTTTGTTTAGTCTGCGCGCGGTTTTTTGATTCACTGAAACCTGTGTCGGATTCGAGTTTCAATCATTTTTGGTTTTGGTGCTGATGAAGCATGGGGGCGGATTGCATATTGTTTTACAACTCTGCGTGCTCGGCGGTTGAAATTTTATAAGATTAATTTTAATGATATGTATGAATCCAATGTGAACATTTATTAAATATGGGGTTTTATTATTTATGTGTGATATTGATGTCAGAAGCTGCTGTCGAAGTAAACATAGGCGATTATTTATCTCATAAGATAGAACGAACGATCAATTCAAATTCTGTGAAGAGCAGGGAATCTTTTGTCAAAAAAGCGGTCTTACATTATCTGGAAGAATTAAAAGTCCATAAACTGAGATCTGAACTTTTTAAAGAGACGCAACATACTAAAGAGATTATGCTGTATGCATGGAAAAAACCAATGGGCACAGAAGATGCATTAAATATCTTATCTTCAATTGGAATGGGCAAAACTGTAGAATCTGTTGATAAATCGATCGAAATTACGGAAAATGAAGTTGAAAATAAATACGCAAAAGCGTATAAGGAACTGCAGGACATTTCATGATCGTAATCGATTCCTGCGTATGGATCCATGCATTTCTAAAAACCGATGATAATTGCATATCGCTTTTAAAAAAAGTATTGGATGGTGACATCAAACCAATCGTCTCTGCCTATATTGCAAAGGAAATTTCAGACAACATAGTTTTCGAAGGTAGAAAAAGCGGAAAAAATGTAGACTTAATGCAAACTGCAATTTGGTCATTGTTCAGGGAACCTTATATAAAGACGACATTTACACCTCTTGATTACGATAATGTAGTATTAAGGGAAGTAAAGGGCAGGGCTGAGAACAATGCACTGGCAAAAGCACTTCGGATCGAACCAAAGGATGCACCTATCGTTGCACTTGCATATCATTATTCAGTACCACTTGTCACAATGGATGTGAAATCACTTTTGAACATAAAAGAGCGGATTTCTGAACTGATTGATGTTGATATATTCACGGTGGATGAAATGCTGGATATTTTGTGATTGAAAATATGATCCATGTTATATCTATCAATCCTGCGCGCGGTTTTTTGATTAATTGAAATCTGTGTCGGATTTGATATTCAATCATTTTTGGTGTTGATGAAGCACAGGGGCGAATTGCATATTGCTTTACAACTCTGCGTGCTCGGCGGTTGTTTGAGGGGTTTTGGCGTGTGTTTTTTTGTGGATGGATTTAGGAATGCGCCGGATGCTTGTGTGAATGGTGATGCTTTTCGACAGGATGAACGGGAGGGACAGGATGCGCTCCGCGTTGGTTTTTTTGATTAGTCTGCGCGCGGTTTTTTGATTCACTGAAACCTGTGTCGGATTCGAGTTTCAATCATTTTTGGTTTTGGTGCTGATGAAGCATGGGGGCGGATTGCATATTGTTTTACAACTCTGCGTGCTCGGCGGTTGTTTGAGGGGTTTTGGCGTG
>DQIO01000009.1 GCA_020793555.1 Methanosarcinaceae archaeon
GAGATGATAAAAATGATCCCACTTGCACAACCTGACATAGGTGAAGAAGAAATACGACTGGTAAATGAAGTGCTGAGGTCAGGCTGGCTTAGCATGGGTCCAATGGTCGGCGAGTTTGAAGAGAAGTTTGCCAATTACATTGGCACCAAACATGCAATTGCAGTTAACAGCGGGACAAGCGGGCTGCATCTTTGCATGAATGCAATCGGCATCAAAAAAGGCGATGAGGTAATCACCTCTCCATTCAGTTTCATAGCTTCGAGTAATTGTATCATGTTCGAAGGTGGAAACCCGGTGTTCGTGGACATTGACCCCTATACGCTGAACATGGATGCCGAAAGTATTGAGGCTGCAATAACCAAAAACACAAAGGCTATACTGCCTGTTCATGTATTCGGTCAGCCGTGTGAGATGGATGTCATCATGGATATTGCAGAAGACCATGATATAGCTGTAATAGAGGATGCATGCGAAGCAGTAGGTGCAGAATATAACAGCCGAAAAGTCGGAACCTTCGGCGATGCTTCAGTATTTGCATTTTATCCAAATAAACAGATGACTACGGGCGAAGGAGGCATTATCGTAACTGATGATGATGATATCGCAACACTGTGCAAGAGTCTGCGAAACCAAGGTCGTTCAGAGGATGAGAGATGGTTGAACCATGTCAGGCTGGGATATAATTACCGTATGGATGAGATGAGCTGTGCATTGGGAATCGGCCAGCTTAACAGAATTGATGAATTGCTTGATAAAAGAGCATGGGTTGCAGAAGAATATACAAAACAGCTCGACGGTGTCAATGATATTACAACGCAATACCTTGATACGAAAGTGAAGATGAGCTGGTTCGTATATGTCGTTCAGGTAAGTAAAGAGATAAATAGAAATAAAGTTATGAAATACCTGAAAGAACATGGAGTTAGCTGCAGACCGTATTTTACACCAATACACCTTCAACCGTTCTACAGGGAAATGTTTGGATACAAAGAAGGCGATTTCCCAATTTGCGAGAAGGTATGTGATTCTACAATAGCACTGCCGTTTTACGGAAATATGGATAAAGAAACGATAGGACAGGTGTGTTCTGTGCTTAAGGATTCACTTGAATTATGTAAAAAATAATGTGATACTTATGGAAAACATATTCAAAGACAAAAAGATTCTGGTAACAGGCGGCACTGGCTCCATAGGTGGTGAGATTGTACGCCGCGTTTTGCAATACGATCCAAAAGTGGTGCGCATACTCAGTAGGGATGAGTCCAAACAGTTTGATCTTGAGCATGAAATTGGAAATTTAAAAAATGTAAGATTCTTAATTGGTGATGTACGGGACAAGGACCGACTAAATCGCGCATTTGAAGATATTGATATTGTTTTTCATGCCGCTGCAATGAAACATGTGCCAGCTTGTGAGTATAATCCGTTCGAAGCTGTGAAGACAAACGTCGTGGGGACGCAGAATGTTATTGATGCTGCTCTTGACAACGGCGTTGAAAAGGTAATTGGAATTAGCACGGACAAAGCTGCAAGCCCAATCAATACTA
>DQIO01000008.1 GCA_020793555.1 Methanosarcinaceae archaeon
AGCAGCAATTCCCGACGCAAGGCATTTTTAATCATATATTCGCATTAGCATCCGAATTGCCAGTCAACTTATGTAAAAAGATACTTCAAAAAGCAAAAATAAACCATAAATGCCGTCGAAAATGCCCTTTGGGTCTGGTTGAAACTTAAATTGCCGATTCAAGCGCATAGATATCCATCTGACCTCGCATCGACATTTTTTATTACAGCGATTCATCGGCCTATTGGAACTAATCGGAGGCAATACTTTGTGGCCGCAAACTGCGGCAGGTATATTACGAAGTATCATGCGTCTTAATCAGTTGTTCCAGAGGTTGAGTTCGGATGCCGTAGAGTAATGCCCTGAAAATTGCCTCCATTGATTTAACTATGAAGCATTTAAAATAAGATCTTATGCTTTCCCATAAGGAACTTTTGCTTCCAATCTTTTTCCATACGGACTGAAATAGAGTGCAGCACAGTTGCTGAGTTTGATCGACAAGAAAGGCCAGCATCATAAGCATTGCAAAAACTGCGGCGAGATATTTTTCTCCAAGTCCGTAATTGTGCCCGAAATTATAGCCTTGATTTTTAAGCGTGTTGAAGGTCTCATTCTCTATTTTCCAGCGTGCCCTACCGCCACGCATGATTGTATAGGCATTTTCTTTGGTCAGGGTAAAATCGGTTATCCATGTGTTATGATAACTAACTTTATTCGTTTTTTTTGAGTATTCCCAATATTCTATAAAATTAACCAGCAATTCCTGGTTTGACTTATTCAGTGGAACTTCATTCAGAATTCGAAAACGATGCGTTATATCAGAGTTTTCTTTGTCTTCAATTGTAAACTCAATGGCGCTGCCATTACATACAGCATCTTCCACAAAATTAAAGAGAAACTTATGATCTCCAGGCTTGACTCCGAGAATGTAGTGGAGATTATATTTCTCCATGTCTCTGATGTGTGGCGCATTGGGGCTTAAAGCATCCTCGTTGATAATGAATGGCAAATGGGGATGATCTTTTCTTAACTGTTCGAAAAAACGCTTGGCAGCATTACGTTCACAATCATTTTTGCTCGTACCGTCCTGCTTGATAATCATCTCAGGACATAGAGGAATGACTTCTTTGAAATCGGGATGAACAATTGCCGCCCCCAGCATCTGAAGATAATAAGTGATTTCTCCTGTCTTTTTATTTACCTTTTCCATACAATATGGAGCGCTTACTTTTTTAGATGAGAAGAAACCGGTGCCATCCAGATTTAAAAGGTAGCATCCATTATAAAAAACCATCGGTTCCAGTTCCTTGCCACGCTGGAGATGCCGGAAAAGAACTTTAAATATTGGAGATAGATATTCCTTTGGGTCTATTTCGTCACAGATTTCACGCATTCCGGAATCACTGGGAATATTCTCAAGGCCGTAGATGCTTTTTAAGTTTTGAGATTCAGCCTCTTCTTTTCTTCTTTCGTCAAACTTCAGTAATGAAGAATCTTTGAGAGAAAACATAGCAAAGGCCGACATCAAAGCATCAGGGATGCTGATT
>DQIO01000007.1 GCA_020793555.1 Methanosarcinaceae archaeon
TAGAAACCGATCGGTCATCTTGGAGTTTAGAAAATTGAAATTGTGCCATATAACCTATCTTAATAACCAGACACTTGATAGTTGACGTGACACTAGGAACCCGCCGCCGACTAAGATTTGCACATCTTCATACTGGGACCTAATTCTACAAAACAGTATTATACTACAAAATAGAATTAGATACACATGGAATTTCAAAATCGAACAAACGAACTACAGGCGATCAGAAACCTTGAGCAGCTCAGTGAAGAGCATGCTCACATGCTTGTGATGTTTGGAAGACGGCGCGTGGGGAAAACCAGACTTATAATTGAATCAATGGATTCCGTCTACTTTTTTGTAGACAAGAAAACAAGTTCACTGCTTCTTCGGGAATATTCCGATATATTAAAAACTGAATTAAGCGGGTTTGTACCCGAATTCTCGAACTGGGATGACTTTGTCAGGTTCCTGTTCGAATATTCAAAAGAAAATCATCTCAAAATCGTATTCGATGAATTCCAGAACTTCACATATGTTGACCCTGCAATCTTTTCCATATTCCAGAAATACTGGGATACATATCATGTTGATACTCCAATATTGCTGGTCTTTGTAGGATCATACATTGGACTTATGAAAAAGATATTCACAAACGCAAAAGAACCGCTCTACGGCAGGGCAACTTCACGTATTGACCTAAAACCCCTTTCATATAAATATATCAGAACGATTTGCCAGAATCTGGGATTTACGAATGAAGAAGAAATTATCGCACTCTATGCAACCTTTGGAGGCGTACCCAGATATTATCAATTGATCGAAGACTACAGGATAACCACCTACGAAGATGCAATCAGAACACTCATCTTAAGTGAGAATGCCATTTTGAAGGATGAAGTAAAACAAATACTAATAAGCGAATTCGGAAACAACTACACAACATATTTTTCCGTGCTTGAAGCAGTATCGTTCGGCAAAGGCACACTAAAAGAGATATCTGACACAACAGGCATCGAAATGAAAAGCCTGAGCCGTTACCTGCACGACCTTGTGAGCACTTATGAGATCATTCAGCGCAGAGCGCCCATAATCAAAGGAACAAAAATGGGACGATATGTAATAAAAGACCAGATGGTACACTTTTGGTTCAGATTCATAAATCCGAATATGTCATTCACTGAATCAGGCAAGTATGACATGGTTTTTGACAGGATAAAAACATCACTTTCATCTTTTACAGGCCCAGTTTTTGAACAAATTGCAAGAGATATTGTATTTGATAACCTACCATTTTCACCACTAAAGATGGGTGCATGGTGGAACCGCAGGGGTGATGAGATCGACATTGCAGTCATAGGAGAGAAGCCGTACAAGGTACTTCTGGGTGAAGTGAAATGGAACAACAGACCCATGGGAGTAAAAGACATTAAGAAATTGCTCGATAAACGCATTCTTGTAGACTGGTACAACGATAAACGAGAGGAACATTTCGTGATGATATCAAAAGCCGGATTTACAAAGAGTGCTGAAGC
>DQIO01000006.1 GCA_020793555.1 Methanosarcinaceae archaeon
ACGGTTTTGAAAAACCTGATATCATTTTCCAAGGGCAGCGCGGAGATGAAGACTTTTAAGGAATATAATGATTTTGCAGATGTCTATCCTTTTGTTCCGTATCAGTTCAATCTTTTGCAAAAGGTATTCGAGAAGATCAGGACTACCGGCTTTACCGGGAAGCATCTGGCAAAGGGTGAACGCTCAATGCTTAGTGCATTTAAGGAAGCGGCTGAGGAGTATGGGGAATACAGCGTCGGTGTGTTGGTTCCTTTCCATTCGTTCTATGCAACTGTTGAGAGTTTTCTTGATCCTATTATCAAGAGGACAATTGATCATGCACAAGCGAATGACTTACTTGAGGATTTTGATTGTGATATTTTGAAGACCCTTTTCATGATACGGCATGTCAAGGAGATACAGCCGACTATTGATAATCTTGTGGTGCTGTCCATTTCAATTGTTGATGAGGATAAGCTGAAGTTGAGGGATAAGGTTGCAGGATCACTTCAGAGATTGGTGGCGCAGACACTTGTCAATAAATCCGGGGATACATTCCATTTCCTGACGAATGAAGAGCAGGAGATCAATAGGGAGATAAAGAACATTGATATTGAAAAGTACCTGATACTTGATGAGATCTATGATGTTGTTTATAATTCCAATGATATCTGTCCGGCCAAGTATGAGGATTATAAGTTCAACAGGTCTGTTGATGAGAAGGTCAAAACTTTGGCTAATGCGGATCTTTCAATCAAGTTCCTGACCTCTCTTTCTAATGAGATGTTGCGTGGCAGTGGGCAGCAATCTTTGCAGGGGGATAATCTGAGCAATATTGATTCTACTGATAGTTTGTTGTTCATTTTCCCTGAGAAGAGCGAATTTGTGGATCAAATACGCACACATCTTCAAATAAATAAGTACCTTAAGCAGAATAGCTCTAACAGAAATGATTTGGAGATACAGAGTATATTGCTGGCAAAACGTCAGGAGATGGATAAGTTAAAGGAATCTTCGGTTTTGGCGATATATGAAGGTGCAAAGAATGCGAGGATCTTCATTGATGGGAAAGAAGTTACCAGTATTGAGAAAAAGACCCCGAAGGATAGGGTTAAAGAGGGCTTCAAGATTCTGGAAGATAATGTTTATAGCAAAAAATCTTATGTAACTCATGATTTTGAGTCGGATACTAATGTCCTGAGAGTGTTGAAGTCGGATGATCTTGAAAAGTTTGGTGTGGGGAAGTCAGAGACCAATAAACTGGCTCTGGATGAGATGTTGAATTATATCTCTATACGTGATGAGAGGAATAATACTGTTGTTTTCAAGGATCTTAAAGAGCATTTCATGAGAAAGCCTTATGGCTGGAAGGATTTGACTGTGTCGGGTCTTGTTGCCACTTTGTTTGTTGATGAAGATGTAAAATTGCGATATCAAAAGACCCCTCTTGTGTCAAATGCGGAAGAGATTGCAAAATATCTTACCCGAAGGGAGGATGCTGATAAGATCATCATCGAGATGCGTAAGAAGAC
>DQIO01000302.1:0-10704 GCA_020793555.1 Methanosarcinaceae archaeon
CGTATTGGCTGCCATAAACAAAGCACTTCTAAGTTGAGGTGATCCCCTCTTGGAACTGTGCCATGTCAGATAAAGGACTGACAACTGCCTTTTCGTAAATATTAAGAAATCGGCACATTAATATTATTTGATGAGTAACTTATAATTGATTCTAACCTATTGAATCTTAATGTTAATGTTCAGTCTCAAGTCCTTTAAGTAATATACGTGTAAGGTGATCAAAATGGATGACATAAACCAATCAATGGTGTATTTCAGGTGCAATGTTTGCGATTTCGTATTTCAGGCCGACCCCAACTTCATTCCTATAAAGTGCCCACAATGCGGCAGTGAAGACACAGTCCGCACGTAAATATTTTGAGTTTACAAAACGGTTGTACATTATGAGGGGAAAACTAATAACACTGGAAGGTATCGACGGCTCCGGCAAATCCACAGCGTTGGAGCGGTTGAAAGCGCATCCTTCCATGAGCAATGTGGTGTTTACCAGAGAACCGACAACAGACTGGATAGGTGAAGCGGTCGAGCGCGCCATACATTCCGATACAGACCACCTTGCAGAACTGTTCCTGTTCACAGCAGACCATGCCGAGCATATCTCAAAGGTCATTCGTCCTGCACTTGAGAATGGAATGACTGTGATATCTGATCGGTATTCAGACAGTCGTTACGCATATCAGGGTGTAACTTTAAGTGATAAATTCGAAAACCCAATGAAGTGGATACAATCCATCCATAATGGTTGGACTGTCGTACCTGATCTTACTATTCTTTTTGATATTGACCCTGGGATCGCAGTTGAGCGATGCGGCAACAGGGGTGAGCAGACAAAGTTCGAGAAGATCGGATTTTTGGAACGTGTACGCGCGAATTATCTTCGCCTTGCAAAAGAAGACCCGCAGAGGTTTGTGATCGTTGATACTGACAGGTCAATTGAAGAGATCGAAGCAGATGTGATTGAATTGATCACATCATTTGTCTGAGGTTTTTCAGTTTTGTTCGATTGAATTAAACGCCGATCAAATGCATGTTTTTTGGCATCAACTTTCAGCGATGAGCCTATTTTTTAATCGTTCAACAACTATAATCTGACTTGAGGCAATGACATTCTGTTTATCCCTTTCTTGAACTTTGCGCACACACCCTGTTTGCACAAAACTCACGTGCTTCCTTATCTTTATCCTGTTCTTTCACACGTATCATTCGCCAGCCACACTTCTCGCACACCTGCTTGAGTATTGTGAGCCGTCCGTTCTGAGGTAATGACTGGCTATGCCCACAGCGTTTGGTGCATCCCAGGAAACGCGTGTTCTTTGACTTAATGTCAATCAGGAACATGTCTCCGTCACATTTCGGGCATGGCCCCACAATCTCCGGCGGGAAACATTCTTTTTCCATTTCACAGTTGAAACATGGACCTATGCCAACTGCCCAGTGGTATTTGTTCCCTACTTTTACGACCGCAGCACCGCCTTTTTTGCATTTGCGGCTTCGCAAAATATTAATGGCACCTGCTTTTGGCAGTGAATATGAGTTCCTACACTGCGGATATCCGGTACATCCGACAAATCGCCCTTTGTCAGTCGTGATCATATGAAGAGTCCGACCGCATTCGGAACACTCACCTATGTAGTTCTTCTTGTCAACAGCAACGGCTTCATCCTGTATTGTACCTGCAAGTTGTGATACAAGTTCATCCTTGTTTGATGACAATTGCGAGTACATTTTCTTTATCAGTACTGTTCCCTCAACAAGCGATTCTTCAAACCCTTTTTTACCATCTTCTACTTCCTGTATGAGTGCTTCAATGCGTCCGCGAATGTCTGGTTTTACAAGTATGGGGACCGAGTTGTTCAGGGCATCCATCAGCGTAAAACCTGTTTCAAGAATGGAAACTGACTTACCTTTTGTCTCGAAATACCCGCGCTTTTTGTTTGTTGCGATGTGCGAAGGGGCGGTTGCTTTGGTGCCGATTCCGTGCTTGTCCATCAGTGTCAGGAGTTCGGCTTCGGTTAACTTTTTCGGGGGTGATGTTTTGGATTTTGTGTTCGTAATCTTCTTAACGGCTACGTTCTGCCCTTCATCCACAAGTGGCAGGAGTTTGTCATTCTTTGTTTCGAATGGATACACCCGAAGCCAGCCCGCGTCTTTTTGTACTGAACCCATTGAATCGAATATTTCATCTTCTACTGTAATTTCAAGGCGTGTTTTCTCAAACAATGCAGGTGGCATCAGGTTTGCAAGGAAATGGCGAGCTATTAGGTCGAATATTTTCCATGAATCTGATAGGTTGATCGTTTTTTCAATATCGGTCTTGGATGCATATCGTATTGGGTGGATCGGGGGGTGGTCATGTCCATCTTTTTTTCCGTTTTTGGATACGATATCCCCTGAAAGTATGGTGAGTGCATATTCGGCATACTCTCCTTTTGTAAAACTTACAAGTATTGGTTTAAACTCGAAATCTTCGGCGTATTTATTGGTCTCTGTTCTGGGATAACTGATGAAACCTGAAAGGTATAGTTGCTCTGCGATCTCAAGTGATTTTTCGGGACTCATTCCCAAAAACTTTGATGCGCGCTTTAGGAATTCGGTCGTATTCAATGGATATGGCGGCGCGGTGCTTGTTTCTTTTACGCTCTTCTTTGCGATCGTTGCCACCTTGCAATCCTTGATCTTTGCAAATATGGCATCGGCTTTTTCCTGTTCTGCGATATTCCCGCCACGGTGTTGCCCTTTGAAATCTGAATCATGTGTGCTGAAAATTGCTTCGATTTTCCAGAAATCCTTTGACTTGAAATCACGTATCATACGTTCGCGCTCATACACGAAACCACAGGTCGGGGTCTGGCATGGTCCGATCGACAACACTCCTTTGGTGCGTACCCGTTCACGCACTGACAGTGTCACATATCTGGTAAATGCGGCACCCATTTTCAGATCAAGTATCTGGCGAGCTTCGGCTGCCATTGCCATGTTCTCATCGGGTTCGACAAGGTTATCAAATGCCCTGTTGATCTCATTTTTGGAGAGGGATGAAAAACGTGCACGTTTTACGGGTGCTTTGGATACCTTTTCGGCAATGGATTTTGCTTCAAAACCAATGTTTTCCCCTTCGCGGTCAAAATCGCATGCAAGGATGAGTTCATCAGCATCCTTTGCAAGATTTATTATGGCACTTCCAAATTGTGCCTTGGTTATGTTTTTCACAGGCGGAGTATCGAGAAGGATTTTAGGGTCAACCTCACGCCAATTGTTGAATTTTTCAGGATAGTCGTATCCCATGATGTGGCCGGCAAGTCCCATTATTCGCCAGTCTTTACCGTTTCGTGTCAGGTCATATACAGCGACCCCACCAATTGATGAGCGTCTGACATTGCCGCTAGCAAGTATCTTTGCGATCTGGGCTGCAGCTTTGTTTTTCTCTGTGAATACGACTGTGGTCATGGGTTTATCTGGTACGTAGTTATGATAGATAAATGTAGTTTAACCGACGCAGAGTGGTCATTTTTTCAGCGTTTGATTTCATGCAACGCCAAACTTTTGGACCCCCATCTAAATCTTAACTTGTTGAGCAAATTTCAGGTAGTAATATATGGAAAGTAGTCCCAACCCCTTCTTCACTTTCCACCCATATTTTCCCTTTATGCATTTCAACAATGCTTTTTGCAATATGGAGACCCAATCCGGTCCCGCCATATCTGCGTGTTGTTGATGCATCAGCCTGATAAAATCTATCGAATAACTTTGAGATGGCATCGTTTGGAATACCTACACCGGTATCTTTTACTGTTATATGGACATTTTCGGATTCTTTACATGCTGCTATTGTAATTTTTCCACCCGCGAGTGTGAATTTAATTGCATTATCAATAAGATTGATGATAACTTCTGTTAACTTATCTACATCTCCACTTACTTTTGGCAACTCATCCGGTATATCTGTTGTAATGGTCAACCCCTTTTTTTCAATGATCGGATGAATATTTAAAGATGCATGCTTTATGACATCAACGATCTGAATTGGAACAAGTGTTAATTCGATCTTTTTGGCTTTTTCTACAGTCAAATATATGAGTGAGTCGATCAGGTGACTCAGTTGCTCTGAATTACGGGAAACAATCCCCATTGCCTCTTTTTGCTTTTCGTTAAGCGCACCAAGTTTTTCATCGAACATCAATTCGCCATATCCTTTGATCAAAACAAGTGGTGTTTTAAGCTCATGGCTGACGTTTGAGATAAAATCATTTTTCATCTTATCAAGAGATTTGAGTTCATCGTATGCTTTCTTTGTTTCATCGAACAAACGCACATTCTCCACTGCAATTCCAACCTCATTACCTACAGATTCCAAAACACGAATATCATCATCACTTAGCTCACGATCACTTGGCAATACAAGATTAATAAAACCAATCACTTTTTCATGCGAACGTAGTGAGAAAATTATAATATTTTCGATATTGTTTTCCTTTTCGGTTTCAATTGCATATTTATTGCAAAGGAGTGGTTTTTGTGACACAATGTATCTTTTGGATTCAAGCACCGCTACAACAGACGGATCGTCAATTGGCAAACAGCGGACTTTTCCTACAAATTCAGCCGGAAGACCTTGATGTGCCCATAAAATTGCCCCGCCTGCATTCTCATCTATCAAGTATGCACTACCACATGCAACCCCGATAAAAGCAGTCATTTCCCTGAGAACTACCTGCAAAAGTTCTTTTCGATCAAATGATTCGGCAGCAATTGCCGCTACAGAGTACAAAGTTGAAAGGTCACGGTTTTTTGTAAGAATCTCATTCTCAAAATGCTTACGTTCTGTAACATCCCTAAATACCAGAACATATCCGGTATATTCTCCACTTTCTTTAATTGTAGGAGAAACAATGCCATCAAAATAAATTGTTTTTCCTTCTTTGTTTGCCAATGTGGTTTCGAAAGTATCATGTGAAACTATTTTTAGATCAATTGTTTCATAAGGGAATATAATATGAGATAATTTCTCACCAAGTTTGACATCAAATCCTGCGATCTCTGCAACTTTACTATTGTAGTAAGTGACATTGAATTGTGGATCAACGACAATTACACAATCGTCCATGTTACTAAGTATGGCATTAAGAAAATTCTTGATTTTCTCAAGTTCGCTAAATTTGTCCTCAAGAGTTCTAACAACTAGCTTGCTATATTTTATGAGATATTCTTCCTCGGTTTGAACAATTGGTTCCACAGGTTTTATCAAACCGGCTTCATACTCACTGAGAACGTTCTGTATTTCACCTACCAACTCGCGAGGTTCAACAGGCTTGACTATGAAACGAGATGCACCAAGTGAGGTCGCAAGCAAATGGTCATTTTCGCTTACATAATGAGCAGTATAAAAAACAAATGGGATATCTTTTGTTTCGGGATTCTTTTTAACCTCCCTTATAAATGTGAAACCATCCATCTCCGGCATCATTATATCTGATACTATCAGGTCAGGTTTTGACGTCTTTAAAAATTTGAGAGCCTCTTTGCCATTAATTGCCTCATCAGCCTCGTAATTATTGGCAACAAGCGTCTTCACAAGTAATTTTCTGGCGTTTATGTTGTCATCTACTACAAGCACTTTCACAATTGCATCCCCTTCACAATTTTCTCAATATCCCCCATTATCGTCAGTGGGTTGATTGGTTTTTCAAAGTAACCGTTGCATCCTGCCTTCATGATCAACTCACGATCCCCTGCCATCGCATACGATGTGATGGCAATAATGGGAATTTTTTGCATTGATTCAATTTTGCGGATACGCCGTGTTGTTTCAAGTCCATCAATATCAGGAAGCAGGATGTCCATCAGGATCATGTCCGGTTTTTCTGTGGCGGCTTTTTCCACTCCTTCCTTTCCTGTCATGGCTCCAACGACTTCGTATCCGTGCTTGTTTAGCACCAATGTTATCAATTTCAGATTATTTGGATTATCTTCGACTACAAGAACTTTGCTCATGATTCAATCCCCTGTGTAATAGGAATATGTAAAGTGAATGTGCTCCCTTCACCATGTTTACTTGTTACATCTATCGTACCGCCGAGTACTTCTTGTGCAAGTTTATCTGTAAGGTACAACCCAAGACCCGTACCTGATGTTATATCGGTAAGATGTGATTCCAGCCTTACAAACGCAGTAAATAGTTTTGGAATATCTTCTTCTTTTATCCCAATCCCTGTATCAATAATTGATATGTCAATAATATCGTTAATAGTTTTCGCCTCAATTGTGATACTACCTTTCTCAGTGAACTTCATCGCATTTGAAAGGAGATTGATGATACACTGAAGCAGACGGCGACGATCAGTATCAATCGTGATGTCTGGCACATCCGCTGTTAGAGTCAGTCCTTTTTCATCAAGATCGGTCTTAATAAGAGATGATGCTTCTTTCACTACGTCTCCCAGATTGAATTGTTCGATGTATACTTCAAGTTTTCCGGCTTCGATCTTTGATATGTCAATAACGTCATTTATGAGTGCCAGCAGGTATTTTCCTGATGTAAGAACAATCCCAAGTTGTTCTTTTTGTTCAGGATTCAAATCTCCTGACCACCCTTCAAGAAGAACACTGGTAAAGCCTATTATGGAGTTTAGTGGAGTACGAAGTTCATGGGAGGTAGTTGCTATGAACATGGATTTCATCATGTCAAGCTCCTGCAGGCGGTTGTTTGCATGGGTGAGCTCATCTGTCATTGTGCCAAGATCTTCTACAAGACTTACCAGGGCCTGCCGGGATTCTTCACTATCAGCTGTACGTTCTTTTATCAGTTCCTCCAGATTATCACGATATTGTTCCAACTCTTCTTCTGCCTGTTTGCGTGCTTGATCTATCTCTTTTTCTTTTGTAATGTCTCTTGCAAAGCCCACCGTCCCCATCATATTATTGTTGTCATCCAAAAAAGGTGCTTTATATACATCGAGAGTGATGTTTTCTCCTTTAAGATTGCCGGATTCATCCCCACGCATTGGTTTTTTTGTTTCTATGATCATTAGATCAGAATCAGTATATGTTTCCCCAAATGTATGATAGTCCGGATTTTCAGGATGACTTGCTTTTTCCCTCTTGGCAAAATATAGATCATCTTTTCCAATAGGTTCATCTGTATCTTTGGCATTAAGCAATATTTCACAACAAGACTTGTTTACAAAAATAAATCTATTTTTCAGGTCTTTTGTCCATATAAGGTCTGGTAGATTGTCACACATCAGCCGGACCATAGAATACAGGTATTTGAACTTGTTTCCAATCTCAAAATGTTTGTGCAGTAGCTTTGAAAATATCAATCCTCCTGCAAGGCAGGCAAGAATGAAAAAAGTCCTCACATAAATTACAACTGGTGGGACATTCAATGCAAGCAAATCAATAAAAGAACTTTCGGGATAGAATATCACAGAACCGATAACACTGTCAATGACCCAGAATATAACCCCGAGCAGGAGCGAGAAGCTTATGATATAGCCAGTATCGGTATGGCCAGGTCTCTTTTCCAATCCAAAGAACCTTCTGGTAAATTCAATGTTCAGCAGCACATCAGCCAGCAACAGTATTACATATCCGACTACAAATTGCTTTATAACACAAAAAATGGAAAATTCCATCGTGATTATGTTGGTTGCTTCAGATGCCCAGACCCATGGAGGGGGATTAAGTGATACAGCCCATCTCGCAAGTGTAAGTAGATTTATTGTGGTGAGTATCCTGAATGGAATCTCCACAACATACATATTTTGCCACCATTTCCGGTCATCAGATTTCCTGCGCATCTCAGCAAAGAATCCATGCCATAATATCCACAATGTGAAAGGGGGTACAATAGTAAATATTGCATAACCATTACTGGGACCCCAAATCCACCATATCGACTGGCAGCCACCTGCTAAAGCTGACAGTAATCCGTATCTCCAGCCCCATGTGAGGGCTATAAGCATTGGGAACAGGAGTCCTATCAGGACTGTGGCTGTATAAGGGGGAAATGGAAAATTAATTGAATAAAAGTTTACGACAAAACCGAGTAATCCGAAGATGATTGAAACTATGATCTTGTATTTGGTATTGATCTTAAACTCCATAATTCTCCCATAAATTATCAACCACTATTTTATTCATCACTTCGTAACACATGGATTGTGACGAAATGACAATAACACAATTTCATATAAGTTACCGATACATCCCATCTCATTAATATGTACGCAACCTATCCCAGTCTGTATTTAGTCTTTATTATCCTTCTAATTTACCACAAGTTCTGTTATCTAAATTGATTTTTTTTCTCAAGCTCAGCAATCATATTTTTCAACTCTATCATCCACAATTTCTCCTTTTAGATAGATGGGGGCAGTATTTCCGGTAATTTGTGACAGTTCCAGTCATTTACTCACCTACTTTTTCGTTTTTAAGCTTAGCAATTTGTTTCTTAAGTTCAATTACCCGCCCCTCCCGCACCACAAAACCATCGACCATTATTTTGAGTTCTCTATTCTTCTTTTCCAGTTCGGATGTGCGTTCTTTTATCTTTTGTTCCAGTCCTTCGTTGAGTTTGATTATCTCATTTTCCGCTTGCTTGCGCTCGGTGATGTCGCTGGTAATACAAATCGTGCGTTCATAAACACCATTTCTCTTATTTATTCCTGAAGAGTTTGTAAGGACATCAATTATCTCCCCATCCTTTCTGACCATTTTGTATTCCAAGTCATATAAGAAGCCTGTTTCAAGTATCCCCGCAAGGGATTTATCTGCTTTTTCAATGTAATCCGGATGGATGATCTTCCCCATGGACTGACCAATTATCTCTTCCCGTTCATAACCAAGGAAATTTATGATCTGGTCATTACAATCCATGATGATACCCTCTTCGTTCACAGAGGTTATAAAGTTTGCAGCAGTTTCAAAGATCGTACGATATCTCTCTTCGCTCAACCGCAGCAAATCATCTGCCTGCTTTCGCTCGGTGATATCACTGTAATGCTCTACACGGCCACCGGCATATAGACCGGATTGGATGGGCTGGCTCCAATGCTCAAGCCAACGTTCTTCCCGTTCGCTGTCAGGGACTATGTGGCACTCAAAGTGCTCGATATAGGTATTATCATCGTACGTGGCAAACAGTTTCTCAGTAAAGTATACCGGATCCTCAAAGATATTCTTGATCCGCTCCCGGATGAGTTGCCGCTTATCCTTCCCGATAATTTCCTTCCGCCGCAGACCAAAGTAGCGCTCCAATGCATGGTTTACCCAAACGACCTGAAAGTCAGAGTCGAGAATAAAGATGCCGACCGATAAGGTATCAAGGACGTCGTCAGTCAATGAACGATACCTTAATTCGCTCTCCTTTACCGACTTTTCCGCCTGCTTGCGCTCGGTGATATCCTGGAATACACAGTACGTTTGTTTGAAACTGCCATCTGGATTATTGCCAATATATCCTTCAAAAGAAATGTCTAAATAATGTCCGTCTTTGTGTTTTATCTTAAATTGGACGTCATGTACGTAACCACGTCGCTTAAACTCCTGAAAGTTCTTCTCAAAATGTGGTTTCCAATCCGGATGCAGGAAATCCCCAAACCATTTACCAATGACCTCATTCCTGTCATAACCAAGAGTTCTTAGCCATGCTGGATTCACATCATTGAAACTGCCATCCTCATTTAAGGATTGATAAGATAAAGGAGCGTTACCGTAAAATGCTTCGTATTTTTCCTCACTTTCACGCAACTCCTCTTCCATCTGCTTGCGCTCGGTGATGTCGTTTGAACTAGATACTACTGCGATAATCTTCCCTTCCTTAGTTACTGGAGATAGACGAACATCAAAGTAATGTGTGTCCCCTTCCGCGGTCAGATATCCTGTCTGGTAATTGGTTGGCTTTCCAGTTTCAAATGCACTTTGAAATTTTTTATACGCTAATTCTTGAAAATCTTTAGGGATGACATCATTAACATTCTTGCCTATTACGTCCACTTTTTCCAAGTCTGGAACTGTCTTGTTGATAAATTGTATCTTCATATCCTGCCCAACCAGCATGATATGATCGGCTAAATTTTCTGTAATAGAACACAATCTTTCCTCGCTAACCCGTAGCGTATCCTCCGCCCGCTTGCGTTCGTCAATTTCCTGTTGCAATTGTTTATTCAACCGGATTAAATCCAGTTGTCCGGCAACGTCGATGGATTCCGGTTTTGTGGATTTTGGTTCATTCATGGTGTTGCACTCCCTTATTACTATTCTTCATTGGATTTTTCTATAGTCTTTATTTCATTTTCAAGCTCAGCCACCTTCTCCTTAAGTCCGATTATTCGCAATTCCCGCCCAACAAAGAGTTTGTTAAATCGCTCAAGCTCTGTATTCTTCTTATTCAGCTCGACTGTGCGCTCTTTAATCAGTTCTTCCAGATGTTCGCGGTATTTATTTAGTTCCTCTTCCGCCTGTTTACGCTCTGTGATATCATTCATGGAAACAACATATATTTTCTCGCCTTTCATTTTCAAATCTTTATGACTGACGAAGATATCTCTTCGTGTTCCGTTTTTTGTCACAATCACGGTTTCATATGGCTCAATGATCCCGTTTTGAATATCATCCCAGTGCTTTTGCATGAGCTCATGCTTATACTTCGGCATGACTTTCATGAATGGTTCGCCAATAAGCTCGTCCATAGGCCAGCCCAAT
>DQIO01000302.1:10804-15962 GCA_020793555.1 Methanosarcinaceae archaeon
CGGCATGACTTTCATGAATGGTTCGCCAATAAGCTCGTCCATAGGCCAGCCCAATATCCTTGAAAATGCTTCATTGCCAAAATTGAACTTCCCTTGCTCATCAACCACAAATATCCCGCTAACAGATGTGTTCATGATAGTCTCAATATAATTCATTGAATCACTTAGCTCATCAATTGCACTATCCCGTTGTGTGAGTGATGCCGTCAATTTTTTATTTAGATCATCAAGGTACTCGTTCGTCTCCTGAAGCGCCTTCTCCGTCTGCTTGCGCCCTGTGATTCCTGCAAAAAGAGAGACTGATTTTGCCTTCGCATTTGTCATGATGCTTTCAACTCCGAAATCTTATTTTCAAGCTCAGTCACCTTCTCCTTAAGTTCGATTATTCGCAATTCCCGCCCAACATTTTTGTTTGCATGAAATTACCATGTACATTTCTCATCGTAAGTTTCACTTACTTTGTGAATGTGTCGAACCCATTACCTACATGTATGCACCGGTTTATGATGTGTAATTCATCAGTCGTTAACTCGCAATCAAATTGGTTGATCTGAAACCCTGCGACTAAGAGATGAACTATCACTCTGTAATATATGTCAACAACACTCCATATAAGTTTGAATATATTTTATAATATATATGTGTGTGTATTTTGTACCGACAATTATATTGGATAATCTCAAATATGTGTGCGGAAATAGTAAGCATATTCGTCAATTTCAGCCACCATACTATAAGATATGATGAAGTCTGATTTTGATTTCTTTACGGATTATTAAAATGTACACTATTCGATAATGGAAATTATCTCTATTCCACCTTGAAGGCTGATTTCATACGGGATCAGCTGAATAGGAGTCTTACAATTGCGCATTTTTACGATGTCCATAACTCGTTCCCTCTTGCCGGTATATGGGTTTTCATGCTTCATCATATGGATGGAACCATGACAGGAATATAGGGCGATATCATTGAACTCTTTTAATGTTGCATTATCCATCATAAGTAAGGCGGTGATGCCCTTTGTGTATAAATTATAGTTCAATGTATCCAGCTCATTTAATAATTCAACAGATCCATCACGTGATATGTAGCCGCCGATATTGTCGATTATAAGAGTGTTGATATCTTCCGGTATATTATCCATCAAACTGCTTATGTTACCCTTATTGATCAAGACCCTTACATTTGAATCCCACGTATCGTGTGTAAGTACAGATACATCCAAAAATTCCAATAACCCTTCCTTTTCATAATCTTCAATGTCTATACCTAAAGACTTTGCCTGAAGACGCAAGTCATCGCTTATTTCTTCTGTAGACAGATACATAGTCTTTTTACCCTGTGCACAATTACTGCTTGCAAACTGAAGTCCAAAAATCGTCTTGCCTGCACCGGCATCCCCGGTAAGCAGTACAGTTCTCCCTTCAGGGAAACCTCCAAAGTATTCATCCAGCTTGATTATACCTGTTCTTATTAAATTCATTTTACATTTCTCCTTCATTTAGAACTATTTAGTACATCTGTCCTCGGAAGTAAAACTATATCAAATCTGCATTTATTTGAACCATCAGCTATGCTATTCGAATGGTTGGCTCTCCCTTTTAAATTGGTCCAGGAAAAACTACGCAACACCATTGCCCGGCAGATGAAGCAGAATACAGGATTTATGTTATTGTTGTTTGACCAATGACATTTTGAAAATTCAATGTAGCCACTCAAACCATCTGAAGCAATATTTGGCTGAGCACCAAGGTTGACATAAAAATTCTGCAACCATGACAAGTATTGTGAAAGAACCTCCATCTGGTCCGTTGTTGCCGTGCCCCGTACAGCCACAGACTCATTCAGAACATCCATTTCCTGTTTAAATTGAGGGAGAACATTATCTTCAAAGTTCTGTGCGAATTTGGACACCAACATATTACGAGTCCGGGGAGTGGTGCCTGATGCGAATACAGGCAGCGCACTTACAACGAAATTCTGAAGTTGTGTCCTTGTTTTATCGACGAGATAATTACGTTTTTCTTCTTCCGCCTGTTTACGCTCTGTGATATCATTAATGGAAACAACATATCTTTTCTCGCCTTTCATTTTCAAATCTTTATGACTGACAAAGATATCTCTTCGTGTTCCGTTTTTTGTCACAATCACGGTTTCATATGGCTCAGTGATCCCGTTTTGAATATCATCCCAGTGCTTTTGCATGAGCTCATGCTTATCCTCCGGCATGACTTTCATGAATGGTTCGCCAATAAGCTCGTCCATAGGCCAGCCCAATATCCTTGAAAATGCTTCATTGCCAAAATTGAACTTCCCTTGCTCATCAACCACAAATATCCCGCTAACAGATGTGTTCATGATAGTCTCAATATAATTCATTGAATCACTTAGCTCATCAATTGCACTATCCCGTTGTGTGAGTGATGCCGTCAATTTTTTATTTAGATCATCAAGGTACTCATTAGTCTCCTGAAGCGCCTTCTCCGCCTGCTTGCGCTCGGTGATGTCATGAATAATATGAACCGAACCAATTAACCCCTCATCGCCATCAAATCTCGGCGATGTTGATACTTCAAGATGTTTCCCCAATCGCGTATCGAATATTTCTATAGTAACAGGCTGTTTTGTTTCCAACGTTTGTTTATGCGGACAATTTGGAATACACTCATCTGTGCCATGGACAACTTCAAAGCAAAACTTGCCGACAAGGTCCTCAGGATCTGCATTCATGGCTTTGGCATAAGCCCTGTTCACCCTGACCAGTTTAAAATCCCTGTCCTGTATTGAAACCGGATCAGTGATGGAATCAAACGTGATTGCCCATTCATTTGCTGCTTGCCTCAGTTTTTTCTCGGCCTTTTGACGTTGAACATGTTTCCACATTCCATCCATAAGCAGTGTTATTTGCCGTACATCCGAATCATCATAGTTCGTTTTCTTGTTTGCGACTGCGGCAATGGCAACGATTTTGTCTTCTTCGAATGTTGGTATGACCATTACGCGTGAAACCGGCACATGACCTTCAGGCAATCCCGCCTTATGAGTGTGCGGATCAAAATAATCATTGACAATTATAGATTTTCTCTCCCGTACTACATCACTCCAAATGCCGGTGGGTTCAATGGGAAACTCAATTGGCTTGCCATCAACTGCACAAAAATCCATTACGTTTGCCCACGAATGTATTGTGAATGCAGATTCATCCTCATTCATGAGCCCAATAAATCCATATTCACTTTTTGTAACAAGTGAACTCTTTTCCAGCACAAAATCAGCAATATCTGAAAAAGATGCATTTGTCATCTGATTAAGTTCTAATAGGGCATCCATTCGCAGATTATTTAATTTCAGCAGATCTTCATTTTTCTTGCGTAGTGTAATATCACGGAAAATTCCTTGGCGAACTGGCTTGCCCTTAATTGTGACAATTTTAGTCATAATCTCAATAGGCACTTCTATTCCATCTGAACGTATGACTAAAGTCTCAAATGGATGATGAATATTGTTTCCAATTATTTGTTTTTTGAATGCATCAAGTGAAAATTCTTTCATTCCAGATGGATGTAATTGTGTTTGATTAAGCCCGATAATTTCATCTATCGGTTTTTGAAGTAACTTTGATGCCGCATGATTTGCATCAATAATAGTGCAGGATTCCGGATCGGCAAGGAAAATGGCATCTGGAGATCCTTCAAACCAATTCCTGTATTGTATCTCACTCTCCTGCAAAGCCTGTTTCGTTTTTGCTATGGCAGTAATATCCCGGGCGAAACTGATGCTCCCTGTCACTTCGCCTGATTCAAATACAGGCACTGTATTAACAGATAAAATCATGTCTGAACCGTCTTTCTTTATTACTGTTATTTCATCATTCTGTTGAGGATATCCGGCCATTGTTCTTTTAAATGAATTATGTGTTTTTTGCAATTCCCATTCATGAATTAATGGTGCAAAACTTTTCCCAATCCAATCATCCAACATATAGCCCGTAAGTTCTTCTGAGCGTTTGTTATAGAATGTGAAGTTCCCCTGTGCGTCAAGGGTCCATATCAGATCATTTGAATAATCTATTATGGTACGGTATTTCTTTTCCGATTTCTCAAGGTCATTATACTTATCCTCAAGTTTTCGAACTAAGCGATTGCTATACTGTTTAAAATATTCCTCATCCGTTTCAATGGGTGATTTGACAACCCTGGAGCGATCTATCGCATGCTCTGCCATTACACTTTCAATTTCATCAATAAGGTCCTTTGCCTCTTTTGGTTTGATGATAAATTTAGATGCACCAAGAGATTCGGCAAATTCTTCATCCTTTTTGTTCAAATATTGTGCAGTATAATACACAAACGGAATGTCCTTGAATTCATCATACTGCTTAAGTTTGTGCAAAAATACATATCCGTCCATTTTTGGCATCAGAATATCGGATACTATGATGTCCGGTTTTGATTCTTCTATGGATTTAAGTGCCTCAATACCATTGCATGCTTCTGAGACTTTGTAACCATTCGATTCAAATATTTTTACAAGAAGCAATCTGTCTTTTTTGCTATCATCTACAACCAGGATTTTAATTTTATCCACATTTTATATATATCCTGTTATTTTATAAAGTTGCCCCATAATAAGCACTCAACTTAATAAATATCTTTGCTCACTGCATCTGTACTTTTTGATTCGTTGGTCTGAATTGAAGAATTATATATTTCCATACCGAAAACATCTGAATTCGGGAAAAAGATATATTCTATCACAATCAATTAATATTTCGATACTGAAAATTCTACGATCAAGCCTTTGATGTCAATCATAAACCTGCAATCCAGACTTATGGCTGACATTCAGCATCTTCTTGGTAAAATTTATACTGAACACAGTATTGAACTACATTACCTAAACCTAAATCTTGAAATAATGAACAAAAATCTCAGCGTCATAAACAATTCGATCTTAAACATAGATAGAAATGTTCATGCAGTGGATGAAAACGAGGACATGGATTTGTGAATTGCACATGTTTTTGGAATAATGCACAAGGTTATCTGTAATGTATAACATATATTATGCATGGCACTATTCCATAGTCTAGTGATTTTCACATTTTTCACCAAATATGCCCCACTTAATCAGTTGAATATTGTCTTTCAATATC
>DQIO01000005.1 GCA_020793555.1 Methanosarcinaceae archaeon
CAAAAGTGCCTCATTGGCATTTGACTTTTAGACATCGACTAAAACTTGAGGTTTTTGTGCTTCCCAATAATCATGAATTTCATACAGTTTTTCATCACCCAAAATGGTTTCGATGAGGATGTTGTTGAGCTGTTCAATATTTTTCACGATTGGTGATTCTAGGTCAATGCTGTAGTATGCAGCGTTAGCCCTTTTCTCTGAGTTCAGTATTCCCCATTCAACAAACTTTTTTGCGATTCGGGTGGCGGTAACTCTTGAAACTCCGACTTCTTCTGCCAATTCAGTAATGTTGAAATCCATTCCGTCAAGCGGTAAGAGGTATTCAAGCATTCTCAATTCACAGTTGTTTCCCAACAAGCCTTCAAAAGGTTTCATATTATTATCACCTTTGTATTTTATTGTATCGTGGTAGTAAAATGAATGTCTCAATTGACACTGTTCTATTTTCCAGTTATTTTCAAGACGCTATTTCACGCAGATTTAAGGTTGCATCTGCGTTAATCAGCGTAAATCTGCGTCTAATATAATTGTTGAAATCACTGGATTTTGGAACTGTGCCGTCTCAATTATGTAAATTCATTGTAAATAATAGTAGTAATTCTTAATATAAAAGTATATGTACATATTATTTTACAATAGTGCACAATATACTTTACAGTGGTCGCACTCTGCCGTTTACCACAGAATAACCATGAGATCCTAAAGCAAAACTCGTAATTTTAATATCTGAAATGTAGTATTTGATCTCTTTTTTTCGGATTTGTGTAATGTATCCTTTATTCAAGAGAGATTTGATGGACTTTTCAAACTTGAGTTGTGGTGGATATTTTCTTTCAAATATATCCTCTAATTTTTTACAATGCTGTCCTCTATTCGAAGCAAAGTTTCTATTTTTATATAAGATATTCAAAATGAAAAGTTCATTATCCGAGAGTCCACATGACATTTTTTTAACCACTTCGATAGATTTTACAAGTTTTGTCTTTTTTCTCTCTTCAATAACTATTAATTTAAGTGCTTTGTGATGTGTCACGAATCTCTTTTTCAAAAATTCACTCAACTAATCCAACAACCATTTCCACAAAGCCACAAACCTAACACTCTTCCCCCCATGCATTTCAATGGTCTCCACATCATCCGTGATTATCGTCCCTTCGCTCAAATTGAACTCATCCATGGCTTCAAGCAACCCCGCAACTTCACGCTTCCTGTTTTGCTCTGTCAGGGAATAGCAGACCTGTATCGCCTGTGTAACTTCTTCGCCCCTCATAACCAAAAAGTCGCACTCATTCTTGCCATTGTAATAATATACATCCCCATCCCCTCGGTATAATTTCAGGAATACCGTGTTCTCATAAAGTTTACCCAAATCTTCACTGAACTTTAAGCTCACAGTATTGCGCAGTCCCTGGTCGATGGCATAGACCTTACGTGGATTTACTTCCTGTTCTTTAAGTGAATATGAAAATCTCTTCACGAAAAAGATCATATAAGCATCGTTGAGATGAT
>DQIO01000004.1 GCA_020793555.1 Methanosarcinaceae archaeon
AAAAGCATTTGTTGAACATGCCTGAGGGCATACGCTTTTCTACATAGAATTAAGATTATATTACTGTTGTTGTACATGCCGGTCAAAGCGTATAAGTTTAGGATATACCCAAAACAAATATATCATTACATTTCAATTAATGACAAGAGGCATACATAATGCAAAGAGATATGATCCAATCAGACACGGGAATTATGATGGGTAAGCCTGTGATAGCGGGTACACGTATTACAGTGGAATTAATTCTTGAAAAACTTGCTGCAGGTGAGAGCATTGACCAGATTATTGGGGAACATCCTCGTCTTACCGGGGAAAAAATTCGTGCTGCATTAGCGTTTGCATCAGGTGCACTAAGGGCAGATGTGGTCTACCCAATTTCGAGGCAGAAAAGTGAAATTTCTTGCTGATGCCATCGAGAATCATCTGGCTGAATTTCCACGATCATTCGCAGTAATAATGCCTGATAATGTGAGAATCCGGAGAAAAATTTCTACAATTGGGGAAAACATCGATAAAAATGACGTCCAATTCCAGTGATCTAAATCTCTGACATCGTGCTGTATTCCATCACGGTCGAAACCGGATAAGTACTAACTTCAATTCCCGTTTCTTCAACGGCAGCGATAGCATTTACGCCAACAAAAACAGGTATGCCTGATTTGGCCGCATAGACCGGCGTACCAAAGAATGATTCCCCATTAGTAACTATCTATGTTAAGATAATTATTTGTCAATGTGCGAGTATTTGATATAAATGCACAATTTTAAATCAAATACAAATATAACATAACCACACATGGACCGCGAAATTAAAATACTCCACACCGCAGATACCCATATCGGTTATCGCCAGTATCACAATGATGTGCGCAGGCAGGATTTTTTGGATGCATTCTCATCAGTCATAGATGACGCCATCGAGATGAAAATGGATGCTGTTGTTCATGCCGGGGACTTGTTCGATTCAAGGAATCCTACACTTGAGGATATTCTGGATACCATGAATATCCTGGCGCGACTCGGGGATGCAAGTATTCCTTTTCTGGCAATTGTAGGGAATCACGAAAGCAAGCAGCACACACAGTGGCTTGACCTGTTTCAAAATATGGGGATTGCAATCCGGCTTGGCACTGTGCCCTATGATATTGGACAGGTGGCTGTGTACGGTATTGACAGTGTGGCTAAATCAAAGATACCGCTTTTTGATTACTCGATATTTGACGGTGCAGGTGATGGGGAACAGTCCAAACATGAGTGCAAGTATAATTTGCTCGTGATGCACCAACTCATGAACCCGTTTGCATTTGGGGAATGGAACTCTGAAGAAGTGATACAGTCGCTCCCTTTTGACGTTCATGCGATACTTCTTGGGGATTACCACAAGTATGAAAAAACAACAGTTGGGGATACGTGGGTCACCTATTGCGGAAGCACTGAACGTAACAGTGCTGCAGAGCGTGAAACGCGCTCATACAACATTATCACACTAAACGATTCAGGTATTGACAT
>DQIO01000003.1 GCA_020793555.1 Methanosarcinaceae archaeon
AAAAGCGGATTGTGCATCTTTGCCAGTTTGTATATTGTCATTCCGATCTTAAAACCATCCTTCATTGGATTTAATTTAGTTGCAGCCTTTGAATGCCTTGCAAGATATGTAATAGGCACTTCAATGGTCCTCAAATCCTTTTTGATACATTCTACAGTGATCTCAGTTTCGGTTTCAAATCCCATCTTATTAAGTTCAAGGGATCTCACCGCATCAAGGGTAAATGCCCGGTATCCTGTAAGGATATCATTCAACCACTCCCCGTATGCAAACCCGAAGATCTTGTTAAGCACACGGTTGCCAAAAAGATTTAGGCGTGTAAATGCAGTAGGCTCATAATTAGCAAACCTGTTGCCCATAACATGGTCTGCCTCTCCATTTCGCACAGGTCCAAGCACTGCGTGCACATCACTCGCAAGATATGTCCCATCCCCATCGATCATAACTATGTAATCGCTATCAATGATCTTGAACGATTCCTGAAGAGCCTGTCCCTTGCCTTTGCCGCTTTGGACAATTACCCTTGCACCTTGTGCTTGTGCCAACTCGTGCGTCTTGTCGGTACTATGTCCATCAACAACCAGTATATTGTCAAAACCCTCTGCCCTGAAATCCTTAATCAACTGCTCAATGGTAGCAGACTCATTGAGGGTTGGTATCAGGATACAGACATCTTCATTTTGCAAAATTGATCATCCTTTGTGGTGGATTCAAATGGTGCAGGCATTGTGCCGTAAAAGGCACATCCCGAGAAAATTCCATCTTTTGGTCGAATTGACTCGGGCATATAATTATATAAATTATACAGCCCAAAAACAAACTCTTTTGTTTATTGTTGATTGTTTATAATAATCCCATACTGTCAAGCTGTTGTCTTACGACCTCAACTCCGCCATCACAATCCTTTGGTGATTTGCCGCCTGTTACAACCAGTTTTCCGGAACTGAAAATAAGTACGACAACCTTTGGTTCAGCAATACGATATACAAGTCCCGGGAACTGTTCCGGCTCGTACTCGATATTCTCAAGACCAAGTCCGATAGCAATTGCATTAAGATTCAATACTGCATGAAGGTCTGCTGATGCTACAATATTTTGTACTGTAATATCAGGATCGCTAAGTGTCTGCTGACCAATTCCATTGAGTTTTTGTCCCAGGTTCCCTATGACAGTATGTACATCCGCAACATTCTTTGCACCGGTACAGACTACTTTACCGGATGTGAATATAAGGAATGCTGCTTTTGGATCAATGACCCTGTAGACAAGTCCGGGGAATTTCTTCTTGTTATATTCTGCACCTTCAAATTCAGATTCTATCTTTATAAGATCAAACTCTTCTGCAAGTTTTGTGGACGCGACTACATTTTCTATTTTGATATTAAACTCAGTCATTTGAAATCCTCATTCATTTAATAAATGTGTTATTTAAATGCTATTTAAAGCAAAGGTTATATTCGCAATTCCTTATATATACTTATACCCACAAACTTATATATCAATTT
>DQIO01000002.1 GCA_020793555.1 Methanosarcinaceae archaeon
TGCATGGTGGGATGACAATATTCGCCCACTCAATGTTGGAGAGATTCTATTTTAGTATACAATTTGCAAACTTCGGTAGAAAATTGACATACATCATTCTAAACCATTTGTGAGCATATTTTGAAAACCGTACTCATGCGGCATCATTTTATATTTAAGAAAAAGATTCACTTTTGGGATTTACCTGCGGAAAGTGCGCGATAGTGATTGATACGGCATTAAAAATATCGTACATATCTTCGGTGCACCTTTGTGTTTAGCACAGGCGGTTAGTTTATCGAGTTCATGGGAAAAACGGCGCGAACGCATGCTTGCGGCACGTTCCCACGGCATGAATATGAAATATAAAATGCTTTTTAAGTGGTGTCATATTTGCAGATATGAGAATCGCAGGTTTGGGTTATTGAGTCATGGGTTTGGTGACAGTGGAATACGCCGCATGACGGCGGAAATTGATGCTCCGTTTTCTATGATATAGGTTAATTGCTGTGCGGGGTTTAAATGTATGGTATATACAAAGAACACCGAGAAGCACAGTAATTTGATTTAATTAAATTTCACATTGCATTCAATTTATACGGTATTCTACAATTTTTTGACATGCCTCAAATCAACAGCTATGCCGCGCGTAGATCCTTCCATCTCTTTTCCGCTCATCACCGCGCGCCCGACACAGAATGCCTTACTGCCTGACACAAGCACTTCATCATTTGGTCGAATATCAGGGTCTGCGCTAGTTACACCGACAGCGAGTATCGATCCCTTTGGCACAAAATCCTCTATCGTAACCACATATTTGTTGCGTGGAAGCAACATTTCGGCACCTGCGATTGTAATCGCGAGCGTGCCGTATTGTGGCACAAGGGTTGCGACATGGGTCTTATCAACATATACCTGATATTTTGGAAATGGAGCCTTGATAACCGCTCGCTCAGGTATTAGTATCTCGCCTGCCCCCTGTCCGAACTGATAATCTGTGATCTTACGCAGCATGTCTTTTTTCACGGTCTCAGCCGAACGTTTGCGCCCGTCGCAAAGTTCTAAAACAGTATCTTTTAAATTCCGTAGTGATTCATATGATGTCACATTGCCGCTGCTTGTGTAAATAAACTCCATACCAAGTTCCTTGCTCACAGTTTCGCAAATATCACGATACGCACCTTCCACATGAGCAACAATGGTAGAATAACTGTGCTTTGAGAGATAATTGGCAAGACAATCACCAACCCATGCTTTTTCCTCTGCATCCCAGTATCCTGTGACCGCAATATCATAATGCGCGGCAGGATAGGTTAGTTCAAGTTCACGCGGAACAATTCCAAGCGGGGATGTAATAATAACCTCATGAACGAACTTGCGTCCCTTCCCAAGCGCCCTGATAAATCTCTGGTGTGAATTTGAAATTCCATAAGGTTTCTTTGCAGAACATGGCAGAAGAAGTAATATATCTGCATCGGGAGGGGTGTATCTTTCATTGATCCGGTTTGCAAACCGCACAACTTCTGCGCGCGTCTGCGATTCACCGGTATTTGATATCATCTGGTTTGAACGTACGATCGGTGCGCGCTGCTCGATATAATCATATTCGGAATCTGCAATTCTCAAAAGCGCTGTCAACCAGGGACGCGTCCTGCATTGTCCTTCAATATATTCCCGCAGGGTGCCTGCACGTATCTTTTCCCTAACAAGTGCGAGTTCGGCTTCAAGCACGTTCCTGTTGTGCTTTCCAAGATGCTGTGCGCGCTCAATTTTATCCATAACCCTGAGGTCTTTGACATCAAGGTGCGCGCATGTTTCACATTTGCATGGAAGTTCTGCGAGCGAATCGAGGTAGAACCTGCCGGATGTTGTAAGATATATGTCATTGTATGCGGCAACCACCGCGCGCGTATCATCCACAATATCGATTCCGAGGTACACAAGCATTGCCGCGTTTTCGGGCAGGCACATGTTCGGCGCATACACCGCCGTATCGGGAGGGACACTATTTTTCAGTTCCAGTAAGGTATTGAAGAAACGCCTTGAATTGTTCTCAAGACTTCCTGCGCCTTCCATCACATACAGGTCGCTTTTTATGACCTGCTGCCCTGCACGGAACACAGTTCCAATGGAACCAGTGGTTGAAAGATCAAGAGCATCAGCAGCCTTTACTGCCACGTCATCGGGTGCAGCAAGCGGGAATGACTGGTGCGGAAGTATAATCAGCGTATCATCGCCAACCTTTGCGCGCATCTCATCAAGATGCTTTTGTGCACTTTCTTTTAATCCTAAACTCCAGAGCGAACCTGCATCAAGTATCGGATTGTTTCCATTTTCCCATTTTTTGAGTTTGTCTGTCTCAATAATATGTGGCGTGCGTATCTGCGTGCCAAGCAATAGTTTTCCTATTCTTGCGGCACCATCGCGTTGTTGTACTTCAAAATACCTTGTCATTAGATGTAGATTCTCCTACGTAGATGTAAATGTTTGGCTATAAAGCACCGCAAACTTTAAGCATACCATAACGTCTCAAAAGAATTGAGGAAAAATGGATTTAATTACAAAACTGCAGGAAATAGTTGGAATTGACAGGGCAACAGCGGCACCCGTGCAGTTATACTGTTATTCTTCAGACGCATCCCAGATACGCGGCATCCCTGACTGCGTTGTGCGCCCACAAGATACTGAACAAGTTTCACGGATAATACGGGTTGCAAATGAGCATGATACTCCTGTGACAGCACGTGGTGCCGGAACCGGTCTTGCAGGCGGGGCTGTCGCGCTGGAAGGGGGGATCGTTCTTGATCTTTCAGGCATGGATCGAATACTTGATATTGATATTAGTAACCTGCAGGTCGCGGTAGAGCCTGGTGTTATACATTCAAAACTAAATGAAGCGCTAAAGGCGGAAGGTTTCTTTTTCCCACCTGACCCGGGAAGTTCGGCTATGTGTACGATCGGAGGATTGGTCGCAAACAATGGGAGCGGGATGCGTTCTGTGAAATACGGGACAACCAGAAATTATGTGCTTGACCTTGAGGTTGTCATGGCAGACGGCAGTGTAATCAACACGGGTTCAAAAACATTAAAATCATCAGCAGGTTATGACCTGACGCGACTTATGGTCGGTTCTGAAGGAACGCTTGGTGTGATCACAAAAGCAGTGCTCAAGATCCTTCCTCTTCCAAAAGCTCGGACTGTTGTTCTGGCATCATTTGAAACTCCTGAACTTGCAGGTGAGGCTGTGGTTAAGGCGCTTTCGGCAGGTGTGATACCGTCTGCATGTGAAATACTTGACAGGACAACTGTCGAGGTGTTGAATGCTTATGATCCCAATATCTCAATTCCGAATGCCGGTGCGACGATTTTGTTCGAATTGGATGGAACACAGAGTTCTATTGTGGAAGAATCGGAAACTGTTGAGTCAGTATGCAATCCTCTGGCATCAGGTATTCGAATTGCAGCAGACAGGGAGGAAATGGAAGAGATATGGTCGGCACGCAGGCTGGTTGGTGCGGCAATCTCAAGGATTAATCCAAACAGGACGCGGGTTTATGTTGGGGAAGATATTGGTGTGCCAATAATAGAAATTCCGAGGATGCTTAAACTGGTGCAGTTCATCTCAGAGGAGTTTGACCTGCCAATCATGACATATGGGCATATCGGGGACGGTAACCTGCATACAGGTATGTGTATTGATATGCTGGATAATGAGCAGTGGGAAAGACTGAATCTTGCTGCGGATAAAATTCACAAAACTGCTATTATGCTTGGTGGGACTGTAAGTGCGGAGCATGGTATTGGCAGTGCGCGGTCTGAGTATATGAGGCTTGAGCATGGAGATGCTTTGGATGTGATGATCCTTATCAAGCGCGCACTTGATCCCAAAGGGATATTGAATCCCGGGAAGTTGGGGGTGTGAGGTATTCTTGATTTTGATTTGAGGTCAGTGCTGAAATGCGTCAGGTGTGGTGCATGCCGCTCGGTCTGTCCTGTTCTGGAGGAGGTTGGATGGGAATCGGCCGGTGCGCGCGGGCGTATGCTTGTTGCACATGGTATCTTGCAGGGACTTGATGTTGATGATGGTGTGCTTGAAAGTATTAACACCTGCATGACGTGCGGGATGTGCAAACAGATGTGTCCGGCAGGTGCGGATCCTATTGATGTTATTGAGAATACCCGTCACAAGCTTGTGATGAATGGTAATATTACCACGGCGCTGGAGAAACTCCATGAAAGAATAAACGGGACCGGCAATTCGCTTGGTGATGTGTCGGACAGGCGCGCGTGGCTTGATAAGTATACGGGATCGATAAAGGAGACTGCGGAATATGTGTATTTCGTGGGATGCCTTGGAGCATATCGTTATCCTGAATCATTGATTGCGATTTTTGATGTTCTGAGTCATTTTGATGTTACTATACTGCCTGATGAGGTGTGTTGCGGTTCACCTCTTATTAGAACAGGTTTTAATGTGGATGAGAATATTGCACACAATGCAGATCAGATGCGGAAGGTGGGTGCGCACACTATCATCACGAGTTGTGCAGGGTGCCACAATACCCTGACAGAGAGTCATTCTGATGAGTTTGAGGTGGTGCACGTGTCTGAATTTTTGGTGGAACGCCTGTCTGAGTTGGAACTTAAGCGTCTTGACCTTACTGTGACGTATCATGATGCATGCCATCTTGGACGATGGAGAGGAGTATTCGATGCGCCGCGAAAGGTGATTGAGGCTGTGTGCGATCTTAAGGAGATGAAGACGAACCGCGAAAATGCGAGGTGTTGCGGCGGTGGCGGTGGTGTGCGTACAGGATACTCTGACCTGTCACTTGCACTTGCAAAAAAGAGGCTGGAAGAAGTTCCCGATGGGATTGATTATCTTATTACATCGTGTCCGCTGTGTACCAAGAATTTGATCGAAGGCGGGAGTGATACGGATGTTATTGATCTTGTGGAACTTGTTCGGCTTGCGATGGAGTGATGTGGAGTCTGGGGTCTGGCTATTTAGGCTATGCATCAACATTTTATCACTCACTTTCCAGAGGTATATTTTGAGAACAAATCTTTTTCCTAAACATTGAATGATGTCGAATGATTGTGGTTTTCTAAATTATAAAACAAATGATTCGGAAAGTGAGTTATCGAAACCAGCTAAAAAGACAGTAAATTCACCTATCTTCAACATTGATCATTTCCTGAAATTCATTCATGTTGAGCAACATCGGAAATCTTTTATCTGCCACTTTTATATCATTGCTGATCCTTGCCAGCAGGTGCAGCTCGATAGAAGCCTTTTTCAGCACATCTGATCTGGAAAAAACATCACGTGTACTGCCATCCATCGCAATTTTCCCATCCTGCATGATAATTGTCCTATCAGCATATTTTGCCACCAGTCCCATATCATGAGTTATGAGGATTATTGTTTTTCCTGCACCATTCAACTTTTTAATTTGCTCCATGAATAAAGTCAAGTGTCCCCAGTCCTGTCCTGTTGTTGGTTCATCAAGAACAAGAATGTCGGGTTCCATAGCAAGTATCGAAGCAACCGCTAACCTTTGTCTTTGTCCCCTGCTCAATGAATGAGGATGCCGTTCCTTTAATTCAGTAAGTTCCATCATTTCAAGAGCTTCATTAACCTTAAACTCTATATCGGATGAATATGATGACCTGTTCTTCAATCCAAATGCCACTTCCTCATGTACAGTATCTGCAAAAAGCTGGTAGTCAGGATTCTGAAACAAATATCCAACAATACCGGCCAGTTCAGCAACGCCGGTATTCCGTATATCCTTTTCATCCAAAAGGATACGTCCTTTGTCTGGTCGGAGAAGCCCTATCAGACACTTCAGCATCGTTGTTTTGCCAGACCCATTGGCTCCTATCAGGGCAACGAATTCCCCTTTATTTATAGAAATGTTTATGCCTTTCAGTATTGGATTGTCATTCTTGTAACCAAACCACATATCGTCAAATTCCAGATGTGGTATAGATGGTATTTGTGACACATTTTCAGAGGGAGCATCATCCGAAATATCTATGCACTTTCCATCTTCCCCACATCTCGCATTAATACTAATGAGGCGAGAAACAATTTCCTTGTAAGATGGCTTTACATTCAGCATTTTGGACAGTTGTATCAGTTTAGGCGAATATATCCCGATCTGTTCCAATTGATCTATATTAGAATTAAAAATATCACAGGTGCTGCCATCAAGAATTATCTTGCCCTTATCCATTACGATAGTCCTATTTGCAAGACCGAGCACTTCATCTATCTTATGCTCAATTAAGATGATTGTAATTCCGGTATTTTTATTAAGTTGCTTGATTGTTTCAAGCACTTCTCTGGTACCTTTTGGATCAAGGTCAGAAGTGGGTTCATCAAGAACAAGTATCCCAGGTTGCATTGCAAGATTTCCGGCAATTGCAGTCCTCTGTTTTTCACCACCGGAAAGGGAAAATGTGAATCTTTTCCTTAATTGTTCAATTCCAACGATTTTGAGTGAGTTCTCCACTCGCTTCTCAATCTCATTCTTTTCAATGCCTAAATTCTCTGGTCCGAAAGCAACATCATCTTCAACTGTCAGTCCAAATATCTGAGTATTAGGATCCTGAAATACGAGTCCAACTTCTGATGATATTTGGTAGACTTTATGTTGTTCGACATCCTTTTCATTTATGAATATTTTACCTTCAACCTCCCCTCCGGCAACTTTGGGAATTATTCCGTTAAAACATTGTACCAGTGTAGATTTCCCACAGCCGCTTGGTCCAAGTAGGAGAACAAAATCTCCGCTTTGAATACTGAGGTTCAGATTATCAAGTGCCGGGATCTTGGAGTCAGGGTAGTAATATGTAAAGTTTTCAACAGATATCATTCTGCATGACAATTACAGTATTGCTATTTAAATTAAACCTATTATCATCAAGTATACGAAAGCAAAAGATATTTATATTAATCATATTACTTTCAGTTAATAATGTATTACCAAAGTTTGAATGAGGTGGATTTAAGAGAAAATCTTCGCTGACGCTTAGATTGACTCGCAATATATATTTATATAATATATACTACGAGAAAAATCTCCCTTCGGTCGATTTAACTCGAATTATATAATTCCATAGATTATAGACAATAACAAAGCAAGGTGGTCTTTTGCAAGGATTATTTCGTTACGAACAAAAAGAAACCGTCATCCACAGGATTGACCCTAGAATCAAGTTGATATGGGTATTCAGTATATCAGTGCTGACTATCACTGCAGGTGTTCCATGGCTTCTTGTGGCAATTTTCCTGTCTACACTGCCATTCTGGATATTACTTCGACCATCTAAGGAAAAGATCACTTCTATTGTATTCATTTTCCTGACTATGGTCTTTGGGTTTATGCTCTCCCAATCCGTATTCTATTACTGGGGTGAAACGCCTACATTTACCATAATTCCTGCGGATTTTCCGGTTATTGGCTATATCACCGGAGGGATCCATGTGTATAAAGAAGGAGCAGTGTACGGATTAATACAATCTGCCAGGTTCATGTCTTCGGTGAGCGCGGCAATGTTACTGGTAGCTACCACCCATCCCAGCGAGCTTATTGCAGGCACAGTCCGCTTTACTCGCATTGGAAAAAAGTGGATCGGTTTTCCAAATGAAATTGCCTTTATGGTTTCTTCGGCAGTAAACTTTGCTCCTGTCATGATCGATGAGTGTATGATTACGATAAATGCTATGCAGGTGAGAGGTCTTAAAATGAAAGGGATACGCAATAAAATAAAAGCCATGAAATTTCTTTTCTTCCCGCTTGTTGTCAATGTTCTCAGATCTGGCAGACAGATCGCAATTGCTGCTGATTCCCGTGCATTCAGGGCAACAAAGAACAGGACACATTTTAGGGAACTGAGACTCAAGGGTTTGGATTTCGTATTTCTATCTTATATTTTTGTATCCACTGGTGTGGGAATATATCTTAGTTACATCGGTTATGGAAGCAGTGTACCAGGAGGATAAGAATGAAGAACATATATTTCATAATAACAATTACTGCAATTTTTATATTAATGACATCCCTCCCAGTTTCAGCAGGTGAGTGGAGAGGAGAGGGAACACCCCTCTATACTATAGCACAGGGACGTATACACGGCGGAGTGTTTGTGGAAGGCGGACATGGATATACCATGGAGAATCCTTATGTGGAATATTTTGACCTGCCCAAAGATATCGAATATGCCCGCCTGTATGTACCTATGTGGAACTATAACGAGGACGACTGGCTTGAAGTTAGTATCAATGATGAAAGCCTTGGCAAAAGAAGCGAACCTGATTATGTGGGTGCATGGGGTGTTGCAAATTATGCTTTTACGGTCACTGACAAGGTATCTCCCGGTATGAATCGAGTCTCAGTAACGTATCACAACACAAATGGGGCACCATATAGCATTGTTCTGGTAGCAGCATATGAAGATCAGGCTTTGCCACAGACACAGTTCTGGATCACTGAGGGAAACCATGTACTTGCTGATTCCACAAAAACAGATATTGGAGAAATTGATTTTAACGGTGATATCCCGACAGGAGCATACGATGCAACCCTGTGGACAATGATAATTGCAGGAACTAAAGGTGAAAATGATAAGTTATACTTTAATTCTCATCTTCTTGGAACTGATGTTGGAAGTGCAAAGTCAGGCGCATACTATGACCTGGACATGTGGGATGTTACAGAATTCCTTAACACTGCAAATAATACAGTTGTATTTGAGCGCGGAGATGAGGCATACATCCACCCCATGCTTGCAGTTTTGGCAGTATGTTGTGAAGATGGTCAAAAAGAAGATTATCTTAAAATCAACAGTCAGGCACAGTCAACCGGAAGGAGTGTACCCATAGCAGTTATTGCGGTTTTTGTTGTTAGTGTTATATTTTTTGTATATAGGGTGGTTGGAAAAAGATGAAGCGGTTACTTAGTATATTATTATTGATCTTACTGTCATCCAATCTGGCAGCAGCCGGTCTGGACACCAGTATGATCATCCCGGTGAAAAATACGGATATATATGAGTCAAACAGGCTGGTTGCAGGTGTGACCTGGCATGAAAGGGCTGAGGTAGTTCTAAGAAACACCGGTTCTGATGCTATGCATGACATCGTAGTAGCAGTTGATGTTCCACTTAATATGGACATCAAGATTCCAGCCCAGGATATTAAAGATATAAGTGTAGATGGAACAAGAGTCACAGCAAGAATTGCAGAAATCGAACCCGGGGAAGATGTATCATTTTTATTCAGTGTAAAGCCGCCCGAATCGATACAATCCAAAAAGACGGTAAGTTTTACCATATCAATCACTTACGAGGATGGTACTGGCAGTCATGTAACCAGTTCGATTTCCAGTGTAGAGATCGTCCCACCGCCTTCATGGGTAACCTATGGGACTTTGCTGGTAAGCATGCTGATTCTTAGTATCGTACTCACAGTTGCATGGAAGTTTGATGTGCTTGAATGGTTTACAACAATCGACCTCATTACCATATCCCTTCTGGCTGCTCTTATTGGTGTTGTTTTCAGATGGTTCTGGCAAACTTTCAATGACATTCTGGGTCCTTTTGGCGGGCTTTTGTTCACAATACCTACGGTGGTGCTGATGATCGTAGCTCTCCAACTTGTAAGAAAACCCGGGACTGCCACATTACTCTTTACGGTTGTTGAACTTGTTGCAATGGTTGTGTGGGGTACCAATATCACAATATGGATGGGCTGGTACATGAGTGAAGGAGTACTTGTGGATGCTCTTGTAATATTATTTAGAAGAAATTATGGAGATACACGAAACGCAGCTATGGTATACGGTGCCGCAAGAAGTGCTTTCTCCTATGCGCTATTCTATCTTCTCTTTGCACCTGCTGTATGGAAAGTATACTATGCACCATGGTATGTATGGACTGAAGTGGGCATTGCCGCTATTGGGGGATTGATAGGAGGATCCATTGGATACAACATAGCGAAGAAAATGAGAGGAGCTATGATATGACCTCGATACAAAATGTGATATTTTATCTCCCTTTTATATTTTTAAAAAAATGTATATTCGTCTCTACTAATTTATTCCATACTACTGAAATGCGCTTCAGATCGTATATAGATTCGTAATGTATATATACCATGGATAATACGAATATACATAATAGTAACACTGATTATTATCATATTATATGGTGGTATTATGAGAATAGAAAATATAAACAAAACAATGATAAAAATAGGAATGACATGGCTTGCCTGTGCGTTGGTACTTGCATTAACAATAGCACCTGCGGCAGCCATATATGATTTTGATGGGATTCCCCTAGACAATGTAAAACATGAAACGATCAATGGTGGAGTTTATGTTGATGGCGGACACGGACTTGAGTATCCGGAATATACCCAAGACTTCACTGTTCCTTCCGGAACCATAGAATACGCAAAATTGTATGTTGGTGTATGGGGAGGAAATCCAGTTGATACAGGAACAATTGATACAACATTTAATGGAGTAAATCTTGAAAGTAAGTCGCTTCTAGGTGAAAGTGACACAAACTCTGATGTATATGTATCTGGTTTTGGAACTTACTGGGTATCGTATGATGTGACCGATGATGCAATTTCAGGTTCAAATACTGCAATAGCATCTACTGATGGCGATATTGACGGAAGGATCTATGGCATAGTTCTTGTTGCAGTATATGAAGATGCCAGCCAACCCCTGATCGAATACTGGATAAATGAAGGGAATGAGAACCCCAATGACAAAACACCAAAAGATACTGCTACCACTTCCTTTGATGGTGCTATAGACACACCGAATGTAGGAAGCGCCACACTCTGGACATCCTATATAGCAAGCAAGACCGGTGATGCAGATACTCTTTCAATGAATGGTAACCTGATAGCCACCGATGCTGCAAATCAGGGTGCAGGATCATTTTTCGATGTTGATGAATGGGACGTAACAAGTATTGTTACATCTTCCGGTAATATGTTGGAATTCAATAGGGGCACTGGCACAAGTCTTCATCCTACTATAGCAGTTCTGGTTGTAAGTCCGGAAGCAAGTACGCCTTCAGGAGAAATTGATCTGGTCGCAGGGAATATCACACTTCCTTCATACATATATGAAAACACTGCTACGACTATCACAGCAACAATAAATAATACAGGCGCTGGAAATGCTGCATCTTTTGATGCTACATTGCATGTCGATGGTATACTTGTGGATACACAGTCGGTATCAGGTCTGGATGCAGACACAGGTACAACTGTAAGTTTTTCGTGGAACACACCGGAAACCGGCTCGTATTTGTTGGAAGTCAATGTTGATTCGGGTAACCAGATCACAGAATCAGATGAAACCAATAACTTTAATTCCATAACTACTGATGTGGTTTCAAAGAATGGGTATTTCGGAGAGGACCTGCTTACCGTTTATGGGCATGGGAAGGTTAATGGTGAAATTTTATACACACTTGGAACCAGTGAATACAAAGGAAGCATGGGCACTGATGCTACATCTGAAGTCGAATCCGATATAACAATTCCAGACGGGTCAAGCGTTAAACTGGCAAGATTATACACCTATTGGACATGGAGTAAAGATGTTACTGCTAACGTTGGTGTAGATCCTGATATGGAAGTTACGTTTGATGGAACAATTATTACTCTTGATGAGAAATACACTGACAGGAAAGGTTTTGGCAGCTATGACTATCCATCAGGCACCTATGCATATAATGTGACGGATATCGTAACAGCAACCAAAAACTACAGCACTGTTGTGAAAAATACTGGTATTGACAAAGCATTCTCATTGTATGGTGTGGGCATTTTAGTCTTACTTGAGGACGAAAATGGTCAGGAGATAGAATACTGGATTGCAGAAGGTGCAGATATGATCTCTGCAACTGACACATATAGTGTTACTCCGGAACAGGCAACAACCTACGTTGGTTTTGACGGGGCCGTAGATGTCAATGGCATCGAGAATGCAACATTGTTATCCGTTGTTCCAGGCGCAACCGATGGTGATGCGGACGAAAATGAACTGATTTTCAATACACAGAGCTGGATTGGAGAACTGGATGCTCCAACTGCCAAACAGCAGATTGCCGTAGATTACAGGGAAGTTGGCAGTTACATACAGTCAAGTGATAACAAAGTTGGGCTCCGAGATCTGGGTGATGGAATGACTCCAAGTAATTTCATTCTTATTCTAAAGACAAAGCCGTATGCACCTGAGATTGCAGATACTGAGATTGCAGCAGGCACCATGAACGACATTGGTGATCATATGACATATGATGACTTATATGGTGCAGCAAAAGGTTCTTTGTTCTTTGGAATATATGACATATTTGGTCAGGTTATTGCAAAAAGAGCTGCGCCAGAAGTAACAATTTACGGAATCGATCTTGATACAGATACCTCTGATTGGGATTGGTCAAAAGTAAGAACTACATCTGAGGAGTTGAATCTGGACCTGATAGATCCTATGGCTAATACATCACAAAACTATATGACAACTGTTTGTTACTATGACGCAAACGGAGATGGTAATGAAGATGAGCTTGAAGAAACGGTTTACAGGACTGAAACATATTTCGATGCAAGTTTTGCATTAATGATGGAGAGCGGTTCTTACAAGATTTATGCAAGCTACTAAAAGGCATATATGACACGGAGGTAAATAATGGATAAAGCAATAGATAATGGGGCCAAAGAAGTACGTAAATGGAAAGCTATTACAATGCTCCTTGCAGTCATAGCTGTATTGTCTATGGCACTTCCATACGTGAATTCATCTGATGAATATACGGATGGTGAGATCGTCATCAATAATGAAACGCATGGTGTGTACCAGATTGCGACAGTCAATGTGGAATCTGGTACAGTATCACAAGTGCAAGATGATCTTCCATCTAGTAAGGTTTCTCTGAAATCAGACTGAATAATGTTGTACATTATTTACACAACAAGAATATACATGATTGACAGGGGCGATAGGTCCCTGTTTTTTTTTATTAGAGGATGTCAATAGAGGATTTTGATAGTAATTCTCGATAAAATACAACTATGAAAACAAAAATAATTTTTCTTTCAATCGCAATAATTCTATTTTTTTCAACGATTTGTTCAGCTTCTTACGAGGGCGACAATCTTGAAATATACGCACATGAAATGATAAAAGGTGACCTTATTTTTACCATTGGTGACAGCAGGTATAGCGGAGAAATTCCATCAGGAAGTACCTATGATGTAAACTTTGACGCTTCCCTGCCAGACGGTGCCAGTGTAAAATCCGCACGGCTCTATACATACTGGATATGGAGTCATAGTGGAAATGAAGGAGTGATCCCAAGCCTGGAAACAAGATTCCAAGACAGTCTTCTTGTTACTGATAGAGAATATACAGATCGTAAAGGCAGTGGTTCCTATGATTACCCTGGCGGAACATATGCTTATGATGTTACCTCGATAATAACAGATGATGGGGAATATCTGGCAACTGTGAAAAATACAGGAGATGACAAGACGTTTGCAATAAATGGTATTGGACTTCTTGTTATCTATGAATACGGTGAACAGGAAATGGAATACTGGATCAGTGAAGGGGCAGATATGATATATGCCACAGAAGATATTGATTCTAATGATGCAGTAACTGAAGTGGTATTTGAAAACCTGAAAAGTCCTGATACTGTTGATCATGCTATATTGACTACAGTAATCCCCGGTGGTAACAAAGGGAAAAATTCATTGTATTTCAATAGTGAATCGTGGGATGGTGTGTATAACGGAGAACCTTCCAATGACCTTGCTATTGATATAAGGGATGTAAAGGAATCTCTGCAATCCATAAATATAGTTAAAATTAGGGATGATGGAGACTACATGCAACCCAGTAATGCGATTCTGGCGGTCAAGTATCCTTCTTCAACTTCTTCTGAAGAAAAGACTGACAATCAAATGTTTGGATTCGAGCTGATAGCTGCTTTAGGGATGATGGTAATGGCTTATGGGTATATTAGCAAAAAACGATGACTGATGCCAGCAAAATAAGAACCTAGTGTCACAGGCACAGTCCCGTCGGTTATGAAGGGGATAGATTAAATAACGTAATTTTCTAAACTCCAAGATGACCGATCGGTTTCTACACAGTGCCGTCAGCGCACCGACTTAGGAACACACGCGGGCAAATTATACGTACATGCTGCATACATGCGGGTGCTGATGCTAAAAAGAAAGTCACAGCAATTGACCTAAACTATAGAAAACGGAGCATCCGTTTCCGCCGCAGGCGGCGGATTCCACTGCTGCCAAACCCATGACCCAAAATCCAACCATGCAATTCTCATATCTGCAAATATGACGCCGATTAAAAACCGTTTTGT
>DQIO01000001.1 GCA_020793555.1 Methanosarcinaceae archaeon
TTAAGGCTGAATTATCTGAAAATAAGGCAGTTTCAGAGTTTGTGGATTTTATTTTCAAGGAGTACCCGAATGGGTTTTACGTACATCTTCCAAAAGAATCAAGAATTACGAACAAACAAAAGATAGCGAAATATGTTGCTAGATACATTAGACATCCAGCTGTCGCAGATTCAAGAATATGCGGTTACGATGGGGATTCGGTTACTTTTTGGTACAAAGATCATGAATATCTGAAACATTTTGTAACAATGAAAGTGCAGGAATTTATTAAAGCATTGATTCAGCATATTCCGGATCGTAATTTTAAAATGATACGGTATTATGGTGCATATGGCCGCCGAATCAAAAAGAGATATTCGAGATATCTACAGAGAAGTATAAAACAGACGACTTTCAGTGACTTTCTCCGAAAAGCAAAGAAGTGGGCACCAGAATGCCCATTTTGTGGGGCGCCGATGAAATTTTATTCATATGAAACAGGACCTCCAAAAGATGCCGCGGAAGTTGACATGAAAATAACGGACTGGTGTGAGGTAAATGCTCAGCCGTAGCTACATTAAATTTGCACCCGAAGGGTGCTTTCTTGTTAGGACTGAACATAAACAGTAACGCATAGCGTCTAATTGGCTTAGGTTTGTTTTTTTCACTAATACATGAGTTTCGGTGATTTTAAAACCCCTGCCAACTTAAACTTTACACCACCAATTCATTTACATCTTAAACTGTACAGCCTGCCACTGCGTGTCATGAATATTCATTGTATAAATTGGTGTGGTTAAGGTGGCAGCAATATTTGTTTGCCCGAAAGTCATATAATAATCGTCACATTTTTTCTACTATTCCCGAGATGACCGCAGAGGTATATGGGCAGGATTAGGACGAAATAAAGATATGAGATGTACTAAGCCGTGGGGCTCAAAGCACCATCAAAACCCGCGTGGCTGTACGTGACCCGATAAAAAAACATCACCGAAGGGGGGCTTGTTTTATTGTGTGCAATGGGACTGCGATACTCACAGGCTGTAAACTCTATTGACTAAGAAGAAGCGATTACTCGCCACCCCCCGTTTACAGCAGTTTTTCCAACAAGTCACCCACCTCGGATTGGAAATCCGAAAGGCATCGGTAGGATGCTCATGGTTTTGTATTTCTGTCGGATCACTGAAATTCAGTTTTCTATTCAGGCGCAGGGATACAATTTAATGAGGATAGCGGCATTGTAGAGTCGCTAAAAACAATGTTATCAAGAAACAGCAGCCCCATATCCCAGTTCATTGGATTCCTATTTTTTTAATTTCCTTCTATTTTGCATTGCCTATTTTCTAAATTAATCTGATTAGTTATTTCATAAATTTTTGAATTAATATCATAATCTATGTGGAGTGTTGCAGATAAGTCTTTACTATCTTTTCTTGCTTTTAAGAATTCAGTCTGGTAACAGTTTAATTCTGATGTCCAATACAACGTTTTCATTTCCTTTTTTCCAACTCTTTGATGTGCTATCATCTTACCTTGATAAATAACTGGTTGGCTGCCTCGATCTGACTTAATCCAAATTTCAAAAAAAATCTTTTCAATAGTCAATTCTAGGTATTGGGACTTATTATTTATTTCAATATATAATGCCACGCGAGGTATATCACAATTTAAGGTAAAAGTGAGAGGATTACTGCTTCTTACATCAATCTCAATATCCTTCTTAAATTCGTCTTTTGGATAAATCTTTTTCCATAACCATGGCAAAATTCTGGCTATAGATGGAAAAAATAAACTATTAATTATTTCTGGCCACATTTATATTTCACGAAACCTTTTCTATTCAAAGTTCTTTTAATCCTTTTTATGATTTTGTGCATATATAGCTACCTTTCTTAACAGATTAAAGATTGAAACTGATTCGTCTATCATGCATTTCTTTATGCTTCTATTCGCGCCTGATTTATATGTTTTTTGATGAACGCCTATTTTTTTCGTTTAAAAAAGTTCTTCTGAATTCTTATTACCTTATACGAGCATGAAAAACCTATCGTTGCAGTCACTATACCCCGGACTTAAGTCCAAGGCCTGTACAATATATCTCAGCCTTTC
>DQIO01000301.1 GCA_020793555.1 Methanosarcinaceae archaeon
CTTGGAGTTTAGAAAATTGAAATTGTACCATGTGACCTATCTTCATAATCAGACACTTGATAGTTGACGTGACACTAGTTATCTGTGGTACTTATTAGTATTTATATGTCCAAAACGTACTAATTCGTGTATTAAAAGGATGAGAGGGTAACAGGTTAATTCACGGGAACGCAATCCCAAACCCGGTGCTTGTCATCCCTCTTGGCCTACTTTTCGAGTGGGGTTACAAGATACATTTATGCTCTTGCAAAAAAGGAGTATATATGAACTCACATTGCATATTTATAAATGTATACTATGAAAAAACAAAAAATATTCTTATGCTCACTTATTTTTTTACTGATTTTTACATCAATTGAATACGCAACAGACGATGATTATTCACTTGACAGGGTATTAAATGATAGGATATTAAATGATGACTCTTCAGAATTAACCATTGAAGTATACAATGCAACACTCAAAAAAACAGCAATTCTTAATCTGGATAATGGGTATTCTGCAAAGATATTGGACATCAACAGGAAAGAAGAATGGATATGGATATCTTTTAGAAAAGATGGCAACGAATACTCCACACAAACAATTTATCTTGACCAAACTTACAATGTAAAAGATCAAAACGACCAAAATATCGTTTATTCTGTCCATGTGGATAAAATATACGACAACAGCTTTGCTGTCGAGTTGACATATATATTAAAACCTGACATTTTGCTTGAAGTTATCCCTATTGAAAAAATAGAAAGTGAAGTGACGTTCAAACTAAACAGAGATACTATTACGGCAAATTACACATGGGAATACGACAATCAAGAATTTTGGATTAAATTCGAGTACAACAAGGATGCTTATGAGGCATACTCTCAAAGAAGTAGATACCGGGATTTTGATCATTTTGTAACAGATCCATATGACGATGAATTGATTTCACAAATAACTACTCAATTGACGAATCTGGCTAATCGTGGAGGTTATAGCAGTGATGAAATTCCATATATTGCTATGGGTTTTGTTCAGGCACTGCCCTACATAAGTGATAGTGCTTCCGCCGGATATGATGAATATCCAAGATATCCATTTGAGACTTTATATCATGGTGGAGGGGATTGCGAAGATTCATCAATTTTACTCGCAGCAATCTTATATGATATGGGTTATGGCGTCGCGCTTATTGAATTGCCAGAGCACATGGCAGTGGGTGTGAAAGGTGATGAAAACATATATGGGAATTATTATGAATATGAAGGGACAAAATATTACTATCTCGAAACAACAAATTCGGGTTGGGATGTCGGTGAAATTCCCGATGAACACAGTGAAGCAGATGCAATAATTACTCCAATCTATAGTGGATATCCAGAGTTGAGAATGGAGTTTACTGGAAGTAGTAAGAGAGATAACTACTACACGTACGTTGATCTAAATATTGAACTTGAAAATGTTGGTTCTGCAAGTGCAGAAGATGTGACTATATACACATATCTTGAAATGACAGACGATGGTATGGTATGGGACCAGATTGAAAGCGATGTAATTTCAAGTATAGGTGTCGATGAGAGTATTACTTATACGGTATCGAACCTAAAAGCACCTGTGGGAGAATGGTATCGTGTTGGAATATTGGCAGGGAGTGCAAATTCAAATCCCGAATACATTTTCAGTGATTGGGTTACAGCTTGAAGGAAGATGGATTCTGTTAAGTTAAGGAGTACGCAACAAAAATAGAATCTTAAGTACCTAAAATATATATATATGCTATTAGAATAGTAGTAATTAAGTTGAATGTTGTATATGGAAATTTTTATTTTTAAGTAAAAGTGATAAGGTGCAATATATTATGAATGACATCGATGTAACATTTACAAACATAAACATTGAACAAAAAACAGCTCTTATGGATATTCTTGGATATTATGTTGATGAAAATGGTATTATTTTTGATAAAGAAACGAATATACAACATATTTGTCCAATAACAGAGGAGACAGTATCAATTGACAATGCATCTATATTGCCTGGTTCCACAATAATCATTAACACTACAGAACTTTCATTGTCAGAATACTTCAAAGAGTTTTTTGAAAAGATTTTAAATTGATTTCTTAAATTTATGATACCTCCTGAACTTTTTGGAATGGGGCTTCCTGAACTTCTGAGTGTTTACTACGCAGGCAAAGTTTCAAAAGATTCTCTTGATTGGATTAGTGATAAAATAAAAGAGATTTTGGCTCAGAAACGGTATGGTTTTACTCCTGAACCACAGATTGCTGCTGAATTGCAACAAATAACTAAAAGTGATGCTTACCGAAGAACAAAGGAATGTATTGGCAACACTCCACTTTTAAATGTAATTCGATTAGGACTTCGAATGGAAAAACTTACTGAAGAAGGAAAGATTGAAGCAATCGGAAAAATTAAAAATGATGTTATCAAAAAATATGGTCCAGAAGGTATAACAATTCTAAATATGGGTGGTACTGGCGTTCTCATACCAATTATTCTACATTTGAGTGATATGAAAATTGAAAATGACTATGACCAAAATTACATGTTAGACTATTTTAATAATGTAATCGCAAGTTGGTCAGATATAACAATATTTCATCAAACTGAACATGGTCAAGAAGCACTCACAACTAAAATTAAACAATATATGAATTCACATTTCGAGATTTTCTTTGTATTTTCGATCGGAACTGCAGGGGGACAAGCCATAAAATCCATCGCAACCATTCGTAACGATGGAACTATAAAATACAAAGGCTACACATTTACACTCATCTCAAAAACAACAGATCAAAATGGACGAGACCATTTTGCTTGGCTTTTTCGGAATAGATATAATTTTGAGAAAACTTATCTATAAGTTCAATTTATATAATATTTAATAATGAAAAGTTATATCAGTGTTAAATTGATTTTTTAACATTGCTCGAATTTGTTTCAGCACACTTGTTATAATTTAAAATGTCAGTATATTAATCATCTAAATCCTCAAAATTAGTTAACCATTTTGCAGATTCTATTTTTCTCTGATCATATTCTGTTAAAAAAGAAGTACATGTAAAATAAAAAATGTAAAGCATGTTATTATTTACATGTACTCCTTAACTTAACAGAATCAAAGGGATGTGTTATCCGATGTCTCTTTTGAATTTTGACCAAAAGATTATGTTTTGCCATCATGTATTTCAAAAAGCCCAAAACTCGCATTCATTTCCCACCTGCTGTTTTGCATCGAGAAGGAGTCTTCTGTTTTATCAGATAAATTGCCAGTGATAGTATTATTAAGTATTACTGTATTTATGGGGTTATAAAATACAGGGTGTATATAAAGAACAGTAGTTATTTTACTTTTTGATCTATACTCGAAGTTAAATTTAAATCTACACTTAGACTTACACTTAAAATTAAAATTAAAATTAAAATTAAAATTAAAATTACTTACACATAATCACGGTGATAAAAATATGAAAGGAAGAGTTTGGAGATTTGGTGACGACATTGATACTGATGCAATGATACCAGGCAGGTACCTTATCCTCAATACGCCAGAGGAACTCGCAGCACATGCATTCGAAGGCGTGCGCCCTGAGTTTGCAGGAGAAGTTAAGGAGAACGATATTATTGTCGCGGACAACAATTTCGGTTGCGGGTCATCAAGGGAACATGCGCCGATCGCACTTAAAGGTACAAAGATCGGCTGCGTTATTGCAAAATCGTTTGCACGTATTTTCTTCCGCAATGCAATCAATATTGGTGTAGCACTTCTTGAGTGTCCTGAAACTGATAAGATAGAGGAAGGAGACGAACTTGAGGTCGATATTGCAACAGGCATTATAGAAAATAAGACCAAAGGCGAGACATACCAGGCAACTCCGCTTCCTGATTTCGTGCGCGGGATAGTCGATGCGGGCGGATTGATCGAATATACAAGAAAAATCATTGCATAATTTTAATTGGGAGACTTATAAAATGACACAATACAAAATTCCGGTAATACCGGGTGACGGGATAGGTCCTGAGATTATCGCGGAAGGAAAGAAGGTAATTGATGCTGCCGGAGAGAAGTTCGGATTCGATGTCGAGTGGACCGAGTTCCCACACGGTGCAGACCACTATCTTGAGACTGGCGAACTGATATCTGAGGATTCACTCGCAGAACTTGCAAAGTATCCGGTCATCTATCTTGGTTCCATTGGTGACCCAAGGGTGGCTCCGGGTGTGCTTGAGAAGGGAGTTTTGCTTGCTGCACGATTCTACTTTGACCAGTATGTGAACCTGCGACCTATCAAACTCCTTGAAGGTGTCTGGACCCCTATCAAGGACAAGACACCTGCTGACATTGATTTTACGGTAGTTCGAGAGAATACCGAGGATTTCTATATCGGTATCGGCGGACGTGTCAAGAAAGGCGAGAGCAAAGATGTGCTTGAAGTCTCAAGGTCATTGTATTCTGCACGGTTCGGTTTGGATATCGAAACCGACAGCGAGGAGATCGGATACCAGATCGGTATGATCTCAAAGGAAGGTACCCAGAGGGTTATCAGGTACGCTTTCGATCTTGCAGAGAAGAGCAAGAAACACGTATCATCTGTTGATAAGGCAAATGTGCTCACTGATATCTACGGGTTCTGGAGAGAGGAGTTTACGGCAGTTGCATCCGAGCACCCCGGTGTCACTACGGATTTCAATTATGTGGATGCCATGACCATGTGGTTCGTGAAGAACCCTGAATGGTTTGATGTAGTTGTCACCCCGAACATGTTCGGTGACATTATTACAGACCTTGGCGCAATGGTTCAGGGCGGACTTGGACTTGCACCGGGCGGGAACATTAACCCTGAAGGTACAAGCATGTTCGAGCCGATCCACGGTTCTGCTCCAAAGTACAAGGGAATGAACAAGGTCAACCCTATCGCAACTATCTGGGCTGGTTCAATGCTTATTGAACAGTTGGGTGAGAAGGAAGCCGCTGACTCTATTGTTTCTGCGATCGAGAGGAACATTCTTGACAGCAAGGTCAAGACATACGACATGGGCGGTTCATCCACAACATCCGATGTCGGTGATGACATTGCGAGGATAGTGCTGGGTAATTAAACCGGCCTTTTACACGCGCTCAGGCATCATGGATTGCCAGGGCGCGGATTTCTTTTTTTGATGGGTGTCAAAAAGTTTGGTGTTACAATATACTCTATGGTTTTATGTACATCCATTACTCAATAAAACCGCAGAGAACGCCGAGAGCGCAGAGTTGTTAATTGACACGTAGAGATTCGCTGCTTTTTCTGTGGCTTCCTTCGCGTTTGATCCAATTTTATTATTGCAGGATAAAGAAAATGATGATATTATATTTTATGAGCACTTCAACCTTGATATGTTCCAACACCAAATTTTCAGATAGCTCCGTCACTTCGACAGTTTTAAGTAGTATAAAATTGCAATATTGCAATTAATATGGCACTGAATAAATCTAAATTATATAACAAATCTGACTTCGTGTGGGAATACTTCGAACAAAATCCCCATGAAGAGATTACGCCAACTAAACTTGCTCAAAAATTAGATATTAAGTATAATACAGCAAACAGTGCCATCAATCGGTTATTCATTAGTGGAAAAATTAAGAAACTAAGGAGAGGAGTTTATGTGTTGTTTTCGCCATTACCAAATGGACAATCAACTCTGTAAATGAAACTTAAATAATATGAAGCGAAGAAATATTTAGGATTGGTGGATTAAATATGTCTTTACAAGACTTAACGTTAGAAATAACCAAAAAATGTCCGATGAAGTGTATTTTATGTTCTTCTAATGGAGGAGAACCTTTACCTGCAGAATTTAGTTTGAGTGAACTCAAGAACATCATAACTCAAGCGAAGTCGCTAGGGGTAAACGAAATATCATTATCTGGAGGAGAACCTCTTGTTTATCCACATGTTTTAGATCTCTGCAAATACATCACAGAACTAAAAATTGCTGTTTCTGTCTATACTTCTGGAAACATTCTTGATAAATCAGGTCAGATATCGCCAATTTCAGAAAATTATTTTCGAAAATTAAAAAATGCAGGTGCCAACAAAATTGTATTCAGTTTGCACGGTTCAAATTCAAAAACACATGATCAAATCACTGGGGTGCCAAAAAGTTTTGAAAATCTTATGTTTTCAATTAGAAATTTACAAAAAGTGGGGATAAGTACTACTATTCATTTTGTTCCTTTACGCGAAAATTTTAAAGATTTGCCTGCCATTATTTTGCTCGTAAAAAAAATGGGATTAAAGTCCATTCATATTTTAAGATTTGTACCGCAGGGGCGTGGCGGGAGATATAAGGATATATTGGAACTCCATCCAAATGAAATATTGGGATTACGTAAAATCCTTGCGGATTTAATTGAAAAATCCGATATGGAAATCATTGTTGGTGCACACTACAACTGTCTTGGATTGGGTAATGATAAAAAGTGTACTGCAGGCATAAATAAAGCAGTTATACGTCCCGATGGATTTGTTTTTCCTTGTGTAGGAATGAAAAGAATTGATAGCTTTATTGATTGTAACAATGTTAAACATGATAAGCTGGAACATATCATAAATAAATCTTATGGGTTTAGATTGTTAAAGAGTCTATTAGCTGATGCTGAAAACAGATCATGCCAACATTGCACAGGAGAATATAGTTGTACTAATGGATGTATAGCTCAACGACTTATCACAAATGATAATAGTATTTTAGAAAAGGACCCACATTGCATTCAACATTCTGAAAAATTGACTGGTCTGCTGTCTGAAAATAATAAACCATCCACTATGATGGATTATAAAAAGGGAGTAAGCTATGCCGGGGATTATTAAAGATGAGGATTTAATCGTATGGTTAAAAGATAATTATATGGAGATTGAATTTATTGCCCACGCTCCAGGCTACCAAAGAGTGGATCGAAAAGAGAGGCTTTCAGAAAATATTACAAATCTTAAAACGGATAAAAAATTATATGCACAAAAGGATTTGTTGATTGAAATTTGGAAAGATTTAGTCGCGATGGCTGTAATTTACTTAAAGTCAAAAGATGAACGTGAACATTTTCATGATGATGGGGATTACGGTATCGATGAATTGGGAAAATTTTTCCAAGAGTATTGTGATTTTGAAAAAGTCTTGTATGGTAATGGTGATTATTATAGAGATCATGTTTCGCACGTTTTCAAAGTATTTCTTCTTGGTGAAAAACTTGTTAGTGAAGATATAGGTGGTTTTTCTTCGATTGAAGTGATGGATTCCAAATTATTGCTGAAAAATTTAAAACAAGAATCCGAAGAAAGAGATGAAGATTATCAAAAACGAATTGAGGCAAAATTAATTACAGCAGATGAAAAAGAAGCAATGTGGTGCATCGTTTCACTAACGCATGATTTAGGATATCCAACAGAAGTTGTCAACGACATCCATGATAATCTCAAGAATATGCTAACCATATTCAATATACAAGATGTTTCATATATTTTATCTCAACAAAGTCAGATGTTTAATGATTCTATAGTTAAATTAATCTCGTCTGATCTAAAAATTGTTGAAAATAATAGTGAGGGAGCGGATGAAGAAGAATCACCCGAATATATTACTCACACGCAAGCTAAATACTACTTTAAATATTCACGGTCAATCGAAAATTGGGATCATGGCGTTGAGAGTTGTATAGTATTAGTGAAAAGTTTAGTATATTTTTTGGAAACTGACTATAGTATAGATGAAAGAAAAACAATGGATATTGATGATGCACGACAATTTCTAATAAGGCAAAGAATTCTGCGTGCAATTGCATCACACAATTGTGATTTTATCTATCACTTAAAGTTGGATTTATCATTTTTGCTCAGAATAATCGATGAAATGCAAGAATGGGGAAGACCAAGTTTGAGTGATCTTTTTATAAAAACCTCCGATTCTAGTTTTTCAATTGACAAATTCACAAAAAATGATATCGAATATACAATTCGATTTTCTGTGGTAGATGGTGTTACTGAAGCTGATGATAAGAAAAAGTTACACAACAATATAAAAAATTATTTCAAACGATGTGCGGATAAATATATAATGATATTGAGAAGTGCTGTTGATGGCAAAGAAAGAGATAAAGATAAACTCATTTTAACTTTAAATGTAGTGGATGAAACTGAAAAAGAAATAAAATATAAATTTAAACATCCAAATCCAAAAGATATCGAATTGCACGTGAAAGGTATTAAATCATCAGCCAAAGATTACGTAGAAATCAAATTAGAACAACTTAATGAAGATGATTGGGATAAATTCTGTGATGTTCAAAGTAACTAAAATGCAACGTGAAATCCAAACAGTTAGAAATACAGTTGTACATTGCACCAAATGCAAAGATCTTGTTAAATCTCGAAAACAAGCTGTGCCCGGATATGGATTTGCAGATGCAAAAATTTTCTTTGTTGGTTTGGCACCAGGTAGATTGGGTGCTGATTCTACTGGAATACCTTTCACAAAAGATTCGTCTGGTAAACTTTTCCAACAAGCACTCTCATCCTCTGGAATTTGTATGGAACCAAATGGCATAGTGCAAAATGATTCTGAACTCCGTGCATATGTTACAAATTTGGTAAAGTGTAATCCAAAAAACGAGAAGGGCAATAATAGATATCCTTCTAAATTGGAAGTGGAGAATTGCAGGGATTTTTTAAAAGAAGAAATGGGTTTAATTGATTTTGACGTTATCGTTCCACTTGGCAGACTTTCAACTGAAATTATTTTAGATCGGAAATGTAGTAGCTTTACTTCAATGCATAATAAACCTATAAAAATAAACGATATGTGTTGTATTCCATTTATCCATCCATCGTACATAGTCAGAGGTGCATACCCTAAGAATAAATATTTAGAGGATTTTAAAGATCTTGTCACATGGGTTCGAGCTGCCAAAAATTGAAAAAAAAGCTTCATATTCCTTTTAAGCATATGCAGCATCTCCTGTGATATTCTGTTTTATCAAAGGTTCCGTGACTATTCAATTATAACACAGCCCAATATTTTTCAGTTCATCAATCTTTTAAGAACCCAGTGTAATATCAAATCGTTTTGCACCAAAAACATATATGTAACAATGCTACATTGTAGTATATGCTACGAAGGTGAATCTAATGTCAAGTATCCCAACCCGCATACCCAGAAGAACAAAAGATCGAATTGAAAAAATGCAATCCCGATTAAGGCTCAGGGATCTGAAATTAACACAGCAGCAATTGATTGATGATGCTATTGAATACGCCGGTGCCCACGAGGATGACTTTATTGCACATTTGTCACAATCGCAACCACAGACACCAATTGAAGACGATACTTTGTGGAAATTGATGCACAAACCTGTTGATATGGGTGAGACAGACGCGACAAAAGCAGATGAATATCTTTACGGCGGTGAATAATTGTCAATATTTGTGGATTCATGCATATTCTTTGCCATGTATTCAAAAAATGACGTACATCATGATGAAGCAGTACGTTTGCTGGAATTTGCATTAAGCGGCAAGGGTGGAACCGTTTACACTTCAGATTATGTGTTTGATGAAACAGTAACACTTGCACGTGTGAGAACACACAATGCCGAAATTCCGCTGACCATTGGAAAAGCAATAATCGAATCCCCTCGGGTAATAATGTTAAAAGTAGACGATGACGTTTTCAATCAATCATGGGATACTTTCCGTGAATACTGTGATAAAGGTTTAAGTTTTACAGATTGCTCATCTATCGCTCTTACAAAAACACATGGAATCGACACAATATTTAGTTTTGATTCTCATTTCGATGGCATAATCAACCGAAATATGACATAAGGATGGTACATCCTTACATCACTCCCCGGAATACACTTTGCCACCCGACTCAAAACCCATTAACTCCAAAAATATATCTTCAAGTGTAGGCTCAATTGTTCGCATCTCGATGATATCTCCGCCTTTGGATGCCACCCATTTGGCAGCAGCATTTACCACATCGATATCATCAGTCGAAACAACATAATGCCCATCCGCTTCCTTAATATCGGCGGCGGTAAAATCGCTCACATCGTCAACCATAAACTCGACAAGATATGACGTGTGCCCGAACTCCTTCCGTATCTCATTCATAGTTCCAAGAATTATAATCTTTCCGTCGTTCATGATCAGGATACGGTCACACATCGATTCCACCTGATAGAGGTTGTGTGCACTGAACAGGACGGTCTTGCCAGTCTCCTTTAGCGAAGTAATGTAATCCGTAATATATTTCGAGGTCATCGGATCAAGCCCTGATGCAGGCTCGTCATATATCAGCACATCCGGGTCATTGATAAGCGAGCGTGCGATCGCAACCTTCCTGCGCATACCTTTGGACAGGTCGCCTATCTTCTTTCCTTCGGAATTGAGGGCGAGGTCAAATAGCAGGTCATTGATCCGCCTTCTTGCACTCTTTTTATCAACACCATACAGTTCTGCAAAGAACATGAGGTAATCATCAACCAGCATGCTCTCATAAAGCGGAGATTCTTCCGGCAGGAATCCAAGGAATGATTTGATCTTAACAGGTTCCTCTTCAAGGTCAAGTCCCTTGATCGTAATCGTTCCCGCACTAGGCCGTATGAGACCGCTTATCATCTTGAGTGTTGTGGTCTTTCCGGCACCATTCGGACCAACGATACCGAATATCTCGCCCTTGTTGACAGTAAAATCCATGTCGTCAACAACCGTGAAATCTTCGTACTCTTTTTGTAATCCGACTACTTCGATCATGATAATAAACCATTTTACAATGGTTATTATGATTTATAAGCCTTAACTCCACTAAAATCGGGCAGACATAGTGTATTTTTGGGATGATTATGTAATCATTTGTTTCTGGATGAGTGTATTAATATTTCTGGAACAAATAGCTAATCCAATCCATATATCCGCTTCATATCCTGCTTTTCAGTAGCATAATAATGGACCCAGATGTAAAGATGCTGGAACATCGCCGCCAATAGTGCTGCCCTTGATGCAAAAACAAGACCCGGTACCCAAATAATCGCAACACCAAAAATGTACATCCCATTGTTGACAAATTTATAGATCCCTTTCGTCACAAGAGGACTGTTGCGATAGGATTCATCGAAATGGTCAGCGCCCAATGCACGATTGATCCCAAAATATCTCTTTACCGAATAGAACAGATACAGGGCAGGTAATGTTATAATGATTGCCAGGGCGTATAATAACGAAGTGTCTGCACTAAATGTGTCCCTGTTTGATATTGCCAGGATAGTTACAAAAACAAATCTCAGGAAAAACAGGATAAAGAACCCGATACCATAATAAGTAAAACCGACCTGGCCAAACACTCGTGTTATCAGCGAAAAATGAAACTGTGTACGCCAGCAAAACCAGACGTACACCTGATGCAGGATTGGAGTTGCGATCGAAAGACAGAACCATGTCGCTGTACTAATTCCAAGATATTGCCCCTCAAAGAAGTCCCATATTCCGGTTATGCCGAATATAGCTGCAATAAGGATTGCCAAAAAAGAAAGATGCAGGAACTGCCCCTCGAATATCAATTTTGAATTATTCATTTCAAGGATTCTCCATCCCATCTTCAACACTCTTCCTGATAATATATCCGCCTTCATGCAGGATAGTATCTCCAAGCAGAGGGTCACGCTCCATACTGCCGGTACATGGATACGAATGATGAGCACCCGAGATTATTTCCTTGTAATCCTTCACATCAGACCACTTGAGTTTCTTGGCAACAAACCACGTCGAACCGCAAGGAGCATCGCGCAGTACCTCGACATGTGTGAAAATCTCACCTTCCGGGTTCAGTTTAATCCGCAGCACAGGTTTGCCAAAGCCCATATCAACAAACTCATCGATGATCGGCTTTCCGGTCTTCACAAGAGCACAGAAAGGTTTCGGAAATTCACATTCGATTCCATCCTCTTCCAGTTTCTCCCTGACCTGCTCAACCACACCTGCCGGTGCAAGTTTGTGGTCCTCGATCGGCACAATAACAGCACCCGCACCTGTAGTCTTTGCAATATACGGTAGGTTTGTCAAAAGATCGGGGTGTAGTCCAATCGCAAGAATGAGATCGCACTCGCCCATATTTTCTGGAACATACTCCATCGGCTCCTCAATGAACTGGGGAAGATTGTCAGGCAGTTCATGAATATCGACGATCAAGTCCCCATACGATTTTCGTTTCTCTCGGCAGTGGTCGCACAGGTCAGCACAGGATACGCAGAATGTACTCGGATTGACAAGATTCTCAATAACCTTCCTCCCAAAATCTCCAGTATAAAAAATGCTGATACGCATATAAATCCTCATACTTCAGTTTTTACGATCTCGATGTAATCGGGATCTATGATCCAGTTCGCCCAAACCTTCTCCTTTACAACAATATTGTTCTTGTATGGAATATTGATCCACAGCGCTTCCTTATCATCAAACAACAGATGTATCGAAATAAACCGCGAACCATGGACGTTTTTTAAGAACTCGTCCTTAGCGTTGGCACTTGGCAGTTCCATAGGGAACGCCCTGCACTTTCCCTCAAAATAAGGGCGATGGATCTGGATCCTTTTTTCAAGTTTCGGGTCAATGTTAATGATAGGCGGTCCCATTATCTGAACTGTCAGTGATAGTGCGGGTGGAATATTCATGAATATCTCATTGAAAGTATCATCATCTATCGGACCTGTAACCTTACCAAATACTTCATGTTTGGTCTGGTTCCCCATTTCCCCGATCTTCTGGATAACACTCTTCTGACCCCTAATAGTCCATATCTCCTGCCGCAACATCTCTTGATTCTCATCATATTGCGGTGAAAGTATCTTGTCAATAAGTTCGATGGACTCCTCAATCGCAACGATCTGCCCCTTGCCGGCATTCTCAGCCGCTATCTTTGGCTGCTTTGCCCGATATTTCTTGGGACGGTCAGTGGTAGAATCGATCCAGCCCTTGTTGTTTAGCCCCTGAAGTGTCCTGTACACGATCGGGTGCTGGACTTCGATCAGTTTGCTAATATTTTCGGCAGTCATCACGCCTTTTGTGACAAGTGCATGATATGCTTTTGCTTCCTTATGAGTAAGGCCAAGTGCAAGAATTGCATTAAGCAGTTGTTTTTCCATGATTCTATTATCATCAGTACGATGATAAATAGATTATGCATGATACGCGTGCTGGCATAGCGCAGTTATCACTTATAAGAACAGACCCGGGTCTTACATTTCACCACGTCGCACAGACATGATACCAGCCAGATGCGCAGGGATCGAACCAATGGCTGTACACGTCTCAAGTGAGATGCCAGCCGATGTTATGTCAAGATGGTACTTTGCCAGCGAGAACAGGTGTTTTGGCAGCCCTTTCCTGCCAAGTCCAATGAGAACAAGGTGCGACCTGCCGTTTAACATCTCATCCGCGAGCACTTTTGGTGTTATCGCAGATTTTTGTTCAGGTTTGGATGTTGTTACAACAACCGACCCGAACTGTGCCTGGAATCCTTTCTTTGGCAGGTCGAATACGGAAAATCGCCTTTCTTCATGCAGGAGTCTGAGATACTTGCCCGATTCGCCGATCGTGGTTTTATCCATTATAAAATCCACGAGTTCATCAGGTGCCATCTTGAACGGAAAATCAAATAGCGCGAGATTGAACCCGAACGCATAACATATCGGTGCGGCTCTTGCGATCGCACGGTAGTGTGCATCGATTATCTTTATCTTGTCATACGTATTCACAATTCCAATTGTTTGCATAGCCCTATTTCTCTCCCGTTATCACTTAAGACACAATCGCATTGCACTTTGCCTGCACCCCTCAAACTTATCACACCCGGCACAATCAGCCCAGAGTGTTGTTTTTTCATGATCCTGCAATTTCAAAAACCCCACACGTTCGAAAAAATCGGGTGCCGCTGTCCGAACATACAGGTACTCCCACCTATCCGGCGCATTTGCGCAGATATGTTTCACAAGTAATGCTCCAATCCCGCGGCTGCGGTGGTTTGGATGCACTGCGATGGAGTGAAGTTCCGGGTACTTTTGATCGATTACAGCGGCACACCCAAGTACCCTGCCGCCCGATTTTGCGACTATAAAGTCTCCAATGTCAACCCCGTCCATGTCAAGAAAATATGTTGACAGCAGTGTTTGAACTGGTTCAAGATCGCAGTTCTCTGCTTTTCGTATAATGATATCGTTAGTGTTCACAAAACTTCATCCATGCTTCCGCTTCTGAATCCCTCGATGTCGAGTGTCACGTAATCAAAGCCCAGTTTCTTAAGATGTAACACGATCCGACCCTGTTCCTGTAAAAACTTATCGAACTCGGATGGCATGATCTCAATACGAGCGATACTGCTTCTGTCACTGTGGTCGCGTACCCGCAGTTGTGTAAATCCCAGTGAAAAAAGAAAATCCTCTGCCGCACCGACTCGCGTAAGTCCATCTCTTGTTATCAGCTGTCCGTATGGGAACCTTGAAGACAGGCACGCCATTGATGGCTTGTCCGCAACCGACAAACCGATCTCGCGCGCGATTTGCCGCACTTCATCTTTTGTGACCCCAAATTGTGTAAATGGTGTGAATACCCGCTGACCTGCTTCAACAATAGCATTACGTCCCGGGCGGTGTCCTAGAATTTCCGATGCATTTGTCCCTTCGAGTACAACGTTGATCCCTTCCTTGTCAGCAATCCCAATAAGTGTGCGCAACAGTCCTTTTTTGCAATGATAACATCGATCCCGTGTATTCTCGGCAAACCCAGGCTCAACAAGTTCATCAAAATGCACGATCCTGTGAGGTATCCCGATCTCGCGCGCGGTGTGTACTGCGACTTTTAATTCACGTTCAGGGAATATCACTGACTCGGCTGTGACTGCAAGAGCATTTTCTCCAAGTGCTTCGTATGCGAGTGCAGCAATGGTTGCACTGTCCACGCCGCCGGAGAATGCTATTATTGCGCTGTCTTTTTGTGCGATTGCTTTTTTGATCTGGTTTATTTTTTCTTGCATTTTTTGTCAGGGAGTATTATGGTGTGGGGGGTGTTATATTTTACTCGACTACTTGGTACAATTTCAGATAAAAGTAGATCATTATGGAAATATCATGTGGAGTACCACCTTGGTTGCTTCGCTCGCTATTTGTTTTCAATGGAGATTCTGAAGTAAAGTTAGAAACATTTATTCTGAATATATATTCTTAACAATGATATTAATATGCAATTAATTATTATACAAATATGGAACCTTCAATGTTGGTGGCGTGATAAGTTTCCAGTTTATCCTTACTTTTTATTCTTACTTGTAAGAAAGGGGAAAGTTGGCATAAACTGTAGATTACTCAATCGATTTAGAACAGCACCAACAAAATAATTTGGTGGTTCTCTATAATTGAACAATAAAGGTGGTACAATATGAAGAACTATAAATTGACACGGAGGTCTTGATCCGTATTTTTTATAACTTTAATGGTTATTAGCGTCTTTGCAATAATGCCGGCAATGGCAAGCGCTTACACAATTGACGGCAGCATTGCTGACTGGGGGGTGGATATTTCAGCTGGTTTGGCAGGAACCGATAGTGCATGGCAATCAACAAGCAGCACTGTGGACTGGATAGTTGAGGATAACATAGATCCCACTTACAACAATGATGTTGCATATCCAGACTGGACTGGATATGATGACACAGGCACCCACATTCAAAAAAGTGGAGACACCTACATAACTTATCAAGAACCATTTCTTCCCAGCAGTGACTGGTGGGCAAATCTCTTTGGCGGCC
>DQIO01000300.1 GCA_020793555.1 Methanosarcinaceae archaeon
TGGGTGGTCTTCTGTCTGGATTACGAATATTTGGGGCATGGGTGGTGGTGGTTCGCAAAGATGGGCATAGGAAATTTATGTAAGTTTGCGACTCGATAGGCATATATCTATATTAGGTATGGATTAGATATTGTTATATGATAAACTGATTGGAGACATATTGAATGAAATTTAATATCATTTGTGAAACTGATGAAGATGGAAAATATGTGGTTGAATGCACGGACTTTCCGGGATGTTTATCGGAAGGAGACACATTGGATGAGGCTATGGATAATATTAATGAAGCCATAGTGGGATGTCTTAATTCTAGGCTTAAGTGTGCAAAGGATAATTTCCTGAAAAAGAGTGCTTCAAATTTCCATGATAAGATGAATATTCTATTAGATACTGCGACGACTGCTGAATATGCCCTAGATTACCACGAGCAAGTGGGGACAAGCATGTGTCAGCTTTCAAGGCGGCCGGCTGGCAAGTGAACCATATTGAAGGGAGTCATTATATCCTGATAAACGATTATAGTGATATTCATCTGTCTATTCCTGTTCATAAAAATAAAACACTTGGTGTCGGTTTATTGAAGAAGTTGATAAATAAGGCGGGAATGACCAACGAAGAATATCTGAAACATTTTCATGGAAAATGAGAATTTTGAAATGCCCTTCGTGCGCTAAGCCCGCTATTTGGTTATACTAAACCGAGTCAGTTTTTTGTAACTCTTAGTTATCAGTTTACTTTACTGCATCCGTTTATTGAAAAATGGATGCAAATTATACTTGCGGAGTAGTATACACAACACATTTGCGGGTTTTGATCTGCCGAAAACAAGTTTTTCTGCTATCATTTCCGCTTGAAAAACAACCAGTTCCTGCCCGCATCCTTCTTCTCCCCACCGAGTCCGGTCCTGATGAACGCATACCTGCCCTGCATTTTGCTGCCTGACAGTTCGAATAGTATCTTTTCATTTTCCCTAATGTATTCAAACACAAACCCGCTCCGATCCCATATCGTCACTGTCCTTGTGGTATCTCGCCCTCGAAGTCTGCGTATTCGAGTGGGTGGTCTTCTGTCTGGAGCGCGAAGCTTTTGAGGACTGCGTTGATCTCAAGCCTGAGGTCAGAGTGGTGGTGGGAGGCGTTGTGTTCATGGATTACGAATATTTGGGGCATGGGTGGTGGTGGTTCGCAAAGATGGGCATAGGAAATTTATGTAAGTTTGCGACTCGATAGGCATATATCTATATTAGGTATGGATTAGATATTGTTATATGATAAACTGATTGGAGACATATTGAATGAAATTTAATATCATTTGTGAAACTGATGAAGATGGAAAATATGTGGTTGAATGCACGGACTTTCCGGGATGTTTATCGGAAGGGAGTATACTGTCCGGTATCTAATTTATTTTGTATTATTTCGCGCTAAACTATAGATCCATGTCACTTAATTTTCTCACATAAAAAATCTGTTAGATATTAATGAACATATAAAAATACGTGCTTCTAATGACAGACGAATCGAGTATACTGGAAGTGAAGATTATCCTATTAAGATTCATCATCTTGAAAAATTAATTGAATATGCGCCGGAAAACAAAAATGTTGTAGAATTTGCGACATATTACTTGAAAAATATGATTTTATTGCAAGCATTTCCTGATGGCAATCATAGAACAGCATTGAATGCTACTGAAATGTTTTTGGAAAAGAATGGTTTATATTTCGATTATACAGCCGCTGAAGCTTCTCAATTCCAAAAAAAACTTTATAAAATAAGATTGCGTGAGTATGGCACTTATGAAGAAAGTCCTGTTAATGTTTTAAAAGAAGATGAGAATCAAGTGTTTTCATTTTGTTTAACACCGATTTTCGCCAAGTGTTTATGACTCATAATTGGCCCATGGCAAAGATATCCAAAAGCGAAGTTTGTTGTTATCTAAACGTGGCACTGGATGCGATTTGTGGTAAATCTCATTTGATTTAAAAAATGTATCGGCCATGGAACTTATAATGTCCAATATTTATTGTTAAATTTTCATAACCAACGTGTATAGGAGGGTTTAAGGCCTATTTTGGGCTTATTTCTATACCACAATTGATATTGGTATTAACTTATAGTTGAATATCAAAATTTTAATGTTCTATGAATGGAACATATTCTAAAGATATATTATCTAAAAAAACAGTATTGACAGTCATGTTTTGATGTAAAAATTATATGTTTCATGGTGGAACATAAACGGCTGACGAAAATCGGTGTTTAAGGGTCTTGATGGTTCTTCACACCGTAGTTCGAGTGTGGCTATATCAATAAGATCGTCCATAAATTCGGAATCTGTTAGCAATCTCTCGACAACAGATTGCTTTTCTTTTTTTGGCAGACCTTTGAAAGCCATCCAAAACACATCTGCTTTTGCATCTATTACATTCATTTGAGACCTCTTTATGAATGAATTATTTGTCTTTCAACCTTATAAAAATCAGTTTATATATACCTGACTAAAGCTTCCCGAACTATCTTGCCAATGTGAGCATCGGGTGCGATTCATGCATTCTGATATTGATACTATTGAGCGCACTGAGATTGTGCGTGATCTGAAACAGGGTGTGTTCTATGTGCTTGTGGGGATTAACCTGTTTAGGAGGGGATGGATATTCCCGATGTGGCGCTTGTGGCTATCCTTGATGTGGATGAGGAGGGTTTTTGCGCTCGGCACGGTCGTTTATCCAGACGTGGAGCGAGCGGGCTCAATTAAGAGAGCTATGTGGTGATATAGCCGATAAGGTCACGAAATCCATGCGGCGCGCCATAGACGAAACAGGCCACCGCCTCAGGCACCACAGAATTAACCTAAATCCCGGTATTCTTCTCAAATCCCACAGGCGTTGAGAGTACAGGCTGGATCTTTACAGTATCCATTACGTATTTGGCAGAGGGCGAACGTGCAGATTTCGATTTACTGTTAAATTGCCCCATGTCCGCTATTTGATTAATCAGATCGGCTCCACACTGTACTATTTTTAATGGCATTCAAAATGCGAACATCACGCATGCACCATATTTATTCCACACGTTCTAATGTTTCGAAAAATGGGATTCTCCGAAAATCTAACAAATTTATCAATTATCTCTTTCTTCTTTCGAATACGAACAACAATCCGATCACGCTAAGCATTGGCAAAGCTATTGTTGGGAACTCAGGAATTGGATGGATTCTGGTACCTGCACCTCAGAATTGCATAGGTTAATTGTCTTCGCCGAAAACCACTGGGAACCATGTGGTCGCTGTAACAAGTTCATATTGTGCTTTTGCAACCTGATGGCTGTGGAGTTGGCGAAGATGACGTTTACGCTGTTCAGCCTGTCAGGTAGATTTCAGTATAGGATATCCACCCATTATGCTAAAAGACCTCTAATGGTTTTCCTCCCGCCTTGACATCAGCAGCATTATTCCCAGCACAGATATTACTGGCAGGGCAATAGTGGGGAACTCCGGAATTGGGGTAACGTCTGTATTAATGTCATAATAGTCCACTTCAATGGGGAAAGTAATGGGGATTCCTATAATATTGCCAAATTGATCGTAGCCCGTTGCTATAACTGTATGACTATAAAGTCCAGTAGGCGCATCAATTGGAACTGTTATTGTTAAAGTTGAGGAATTTGAGTCCCCAACATTTACCAGTATAACACTTGCAGAATCGAAGGTATATGTCCAGCCCAGTTGCTTATCTGCATCTTCAATTGAAAATACCTCCTCTAGTGGTGGATAAAAAATTGAATCCGTCATTGTTACAGTTGCAATATAACTAATTGTTTCTCCCTGAACTACAGTTATAGCATCCACAGGAGTTACTGTTAATTCAACTGCTGCTGAAGATATGTTTGTCAGCAGCATCGCTACAAAGATTCCGATAATTATTTGTCTTATTTTTAGCATTATTTTCACCTTAAGATATTATTAAATAGCCAGTGCCAAAAGCATAAGTTGTTGACACGATTGAGTTTGCTTTCGCACGGAAGGCCTTAAATCCAGAAACTCCGCTGGGAATGGTGACACTCATCGGAACGATTACTTCCTCTCCAGATCTCACATTTATGACCTCCTCAGTCCACTCAAACCAGATAATATCTGCTTGATATGCAGACGGTAACTCACTCACATTGATATGGACTCTAAACACGTCATCTATATTCTGGGTATTTTTTACCTTTATATTAAAGGAAACCGTATCGCCAGCTATCACGTTATTTGCCCCGGGTACCACAGATATGCTGGCACCCCCCTCACGCAATACTACTCTATAAGGAGCAGAAGTATCTGCAGTGTTGCCAGCAACGTCTCTAGCCGTTATCAGCAGAGCATATTCCCCAAGGGAGGAAGGAGCTATTATGCGTCCCTCCCAAACTCCATTGGAATTTATCAGCGGGTTGCCGTCTGCGGTTACTTCTACCACTTCAATGTTGTCTGAAGCACTCATGCTTATATCGATGGTAGCGCCTGGAGTGGTGTTAGCTGGATACAAGGTTACGGATTCTATTACAGGTGCAGTTGTATCCAGTTTCACTGTTATAGTCCTTGTTGTTGGATTGCCGTCGTTATCGGTTGCAACAACCGTGATCGTATTATCTCCTTCGGAAAGAGTTAGTAACTTGCTCCAGGATTCAGTTCCGTCAGCAGTTTCACCATTTACGGTAACACTTGCAATACCGGAATCATCAGAAGCAGTACCGGATACTGTAATCTGAGAAGTGTTTACTATTGAACCGTCAACAGGTGATGCAATTGTAATTACAGGTGCTGTTGTATCTGTTATTGTAACGCTCTGAGTAGCAGTTGCAGAATTTCCTGCAGCATCAGTTGATGTCCAGGTAACAATAGTTTCTCCCACATGGAATGTTGCAGGTGCATCATTTGAGACCGAGACCGATCCATCTACAGCATCAGTAGCAGTTGCAGTACCAATAACAACAGAGGTTTGAGAACCAGTAGCTTCGGTTGTAATATCAGCCGGGACTGTAATTACAGGTGCAGTTGTATCTGTTATTGTAACGCTCTGAGTAACTGTTGCAGAATTTCCTGCAGCATTGGTTGATGTCCAGGTAACAATAGTTTCTCCCACAGGGAATGTTACAGGTGCATCATTTGTGACTATTGCTAAAAGATTATTGACAACAGGTATACCTAGATATAAAGTTGTCAAAGCACCCGTTGCTTCTTCTGTGATATCAGAAGGAGCAGTTATTGTCAGTGCAGTGGCATCTGTTATTGTCACGGCTTGAGTGGCGGTAGCAAAATTTCCTGCACTGTCTGTTACTGTCAAAATTACAGTATATGTTCCTGCTGTGGTGTAAGCATAACTTGGGTTTTGCTCATCGCTGGATCCGCCATCGCTAAACTCCCAGTGCCAGGCAGTATAGACACCAGTACCACCAGTAGCTGATCCTGTAAAACTGATCGAATTATTAACTGTGCCGGTAGAAGGGGCAGCAACATCAACTGATAATTCTCCCGGAATACTCACAGAACCATTATTAATAATTACAGGAATCGAATAACCAAATGAATTGCTGACGATAACGTTACTAAGATTTAGATGTGAAAAACCAGGCGAATTTGCAGTTATACTTATAGTAGCAAATGTGCCTGACGTGGAAACACTTACATGTCCAAATATCACACCATAAACATCTGTAAGGTTTCCACCAATATTGTCTATTGTCCCTGGATTAAAGAGTGTGGATGCTCCATTTTGGTTTAAGAAGTTTCCTTCTGTCACATTATTAATAGTAACAACTGAACTATTATAATTTAGATCGAATTGTAATCCTGCTGTAGACAAACCTACTGGATCCACCATAACATCTATAGTAAAGGGTTCACCAACAAGTATAGTCTGGGTTAAAGGTATAATTGTTACACTTGGTTCGATTTCTACTGAATTTGCACCAGATAAATTATCATCACTTTCAGAAGCTGTGGCAGATACAACACCCGTCAAAATAATGAATAATATTGTTATTCCAATCATCACTGCCCGAATTTGAATTGAATTTATTTGTGGTATGGAATATCCGGCGGTACTCGATTTTATATACATTATTACATCCCACCGTCTATTTTAATTCTTAGGATATTAACAAGAAAGCACCATGTAACGAACCGGCGGCCGATCATACATCCACCCCTTCAAAAAATACTGCAGCTATGTTATTTTTACCATACAATAAAGATGCCATTATTGCGGCATACAATCGGGCCATACCATTCAATTTGAATAAATTAAGTTTGTGTGTGTCCACGCTACCATTCGCCCGTGGCACCGCCGATCCAGCCTTTGCCCCACAAACCCATGTAGTCAAAATTAACGTCCAGCGATGTGTTTTGCTGTTCTCACTATTTCTTATATTATCTGATAAAAAATCCGTAATATACTTACGCTTTGTAAAAACTTCGGTAAAGTTGTAACTCTGTTTATTTTTCATATTTTATCACCAAAAATGAAATTCGAATTCTGAAATTGAGTGAATTCAAATTTTATACTGACTTTCCGTCACGATTATTTTTCTTAATAATTGTAGTGTCACCTAAAAATTGATAATGTATATATATGTGCCGACTATATGAAATAATTATATATATTTATAAAATATATTATTGGCACAAATTCATGAAAAATCAATAACGTGTGATCGATTATACAAATTATAAAAATATGGAGAACATTTTGTGAAGAGATTAACACAGGGATTTCCACGATGTAATTTAGGTTATATTCTTACTTAAACCTGACCTCAACTTTTCTATTTCCTAACCAAGGTATGGGCACATTTCTTTCAGTCTCATCAATCTTCTGCATCATTTTCAAGACCGCATTTTTGTGTCTCTCCTTGTAATTTCCATAAAATGTAACAACCAATCTATCTCCCTTACCTTTCACCAGTGCTGGAAATTCGAAGATTTCTTAGAATATTGACTCGATGGTCATTTTTTTATAGTCGGCTCCCAAATCTTTTTTCAAACATGACACCAAACAAAAGGAAGATGTCTTAATAGCCATCATGGCTGCAATCTTATTCAGTTCGATACTTGGCAGTGCATCCAAACCCAGAAAATCACATTCTTTAAAATAATTCTCAATTCGCCATCGCCAGCTTTTCTCGTCAATAATTCGTTTTTCAGTGCTCCCGTAGTCGTTTGTCAAATAACCACAATATTTTTCTTCACCATCATCGATAAAATTCACAACAATTAGTTTCGTGTTACCGGTATAGTTGCGGAGTGTAGTGTCCTTAAACGCAATCTGCCTATCACTTCCAACAAGAGGTTTGAACTCATCTTTGGGTATACTCTTCATTTCCTCTATGCGATTTTGATGAAGCTTAATCAGCGTAACAAACTTGAGATTCATCGTCTTGTCTAAATGATCCAGAAGTGAGCCAACAGAAAACCACTTGTCGAACACAACTTTTTCCAGATCTGGCAGTATATCTTTAGTTATTTCTAACATAGGCACGGTAATATTTTCAGGTTTCAATCCCTTCCTTGGATATTCCACTCTCACAAAAACAGGGTTGCTGGTTTCCTGATCCTGTACGACAAAAGCCATTATGGCTCTCATGCTTATGTTTCTCGTACCGTGTTTAGTCTTGCCAATTTTCATATCACCAAAATAGGAGATGATGTTAGCGTCCAGATTGACAATTTTTCCTTTAAAAAGACCAAATTTGTTGAATACCTTTGCACTGGTTATCTCGAAGTTCTCTGCACCTGAAACCGTAATCTTGTTCAAAAATTCGTGAAAATAACTTATCGAGGGTAATTTCGAGAATCCAGCGAGTGCGGCAATGCCGTAGTGTCGTGTCAACCATTAAGTGTTGAATTATTTAACCGAAACTGAAAAAATCCGGGCATCAGCCCCTGCCGCAAGCAATGTATTCCACTGCTGCCAAACTCATAACCCAAACCCACAAACCCAACCATGCAATTTTCATATCTACAAATATAACACTGCTTAAAAACCGATTTATATTTCATGTTCATGGTTTGGGAACATGCTGCACAATACTATATTTATTCAATAAGTTAAAATACCCCGAATTATGGACTTTCCGACAGTCTCTATTGTTGTACATTAACAGCAGTTTAAATCTCCAAACCGCGTCACTCAATACCCCTCACAAACCTCAAAAAAGTTCATGAACAACTCTTCGCCCTTATCCGTATGAGCAACCTCTGGGTGCCACTGCACACCATATATTGGCTTTGTCGGATGGCGCATTGCTTCGATCTCGCAAATATCGGAGCGTGCGAGTTGGATAAATCCTTCCGGCATGACCATGACCTCATCAGCGTGTGATGCCCAGACCGATGTTTTAGGACCGATACCCCTCAGGATGTCGTCCTCGTCGATCACTTCGATCTCAACATCGGCGTATCCGCCATGTTCGCCCGACCCGATCTCCCCGCCGAATGTTTTTGCAATAAGTTGATGCCCGAGGCATATTCCCAAAATTGGTACATCGATCTTTTCTATGTATTCAGAGCCGATACCTACGCGCTCCATTGTAGGACCGCCGCTTAAGATGAGTCCGTCCGGATCTTCTGCCATGATATCTTCCACAGTAGACGTATTCGATACGATCCTTGTATCCATGTCAAGATCGCGTATCGTTCGGTGTATCAAATGACAGAATTGTCCATAGTTGTTGATGACCAGTATCGTTAGTTCTCTCATAATAAGTCCCATCTTTTTGGAAAAATGCATACGCCTCTAAGTGCAATAATAGAATGCAGGATAATGTATATAAAAATATTCAAACCGCTTTGATCTTGTAAATCAATAATACAAAGATTTATCATTTCAACATGAAATGTAATAGTTAAAGAGGTGCTACAATACCAAGGATCTATAAGCAGATACCTGATAATTTCGAATCGTACGAAGAAGCCGCAGAATTTTGGGACACACATGATAGTACAGATTATATGGATTCGCTGGAAGAAGTTGAAATTGATATCAAAAATAAGCCTCTTTTGAAGGAAACCGATAGTGATGACAAAGCATAATCTCCATCGCGTTTCTAACCTAACATCCCTATCACATTGCATTTTCTGAACATTTTGCCACACAACTAAATACCTTTAAATATCTTAACCATGCTACCATGTCACACAGTAACACAGTCACTATATAAGATAATCCAATAACTAACATTTACAACCAAAATCAAACGGAGAATAATAACAATGGCAGAAATAGGAAAGAAGATCAGGATCGAACGAATAATGGACCGCGACAGCAGGAACATGGTAATCATGCCAATGGACCACGGAATGTCTGACGGACCAATCAAAGGACTCATCGACATCGCAGATACCGTGAACAAAGTAGCAGAAGGCGGCGCAAATGCCGTACTCATGCAAAAAGGTATGATCGCGCACGGTCACAGGGGATATGGACTCGATGTCGGATTGATAATCCACATGAGCGCATCAACCGCGCTCGGACCGGATCCAAATGACAAGGTTCAGGTCTGTACAGTGGACGAGGTTATCAAAATGGGTGCTGATGCAGTATCCATACATATCAATATCGGTTCAGAAACCGAGTCCGACCAACTCCAGAAACTTGGATATGTTGCCGAGAAGTGCAATGAATGGGGAGTACCGCTACTCTCAATGATGTACCCGCGTGGGAAAAATATTAAAAACCCGCACGACCCAGAACTTGTGGCACACGTAGCAAGAATCGGTGCAGAACTCGGTTCTGACATTATCAAGACCTTGTACACCGGAGACCCAGACTCATTCAGAGACGTAGTAAACGGCTGTCCGGTGCCAATTGTCATCGCAGGCGGACCAAAGACCAACACTGACAAGGAGTTCCTTGAAATGATACAAGGCGCCATGGAAGGCGGAGCACGCGGTGTTGCAATTGGCAGGAACGTGTTCCAGCACGCCGATCCTGTCAAGATGACAAAGGCGATAACACAGATCGTGCACAAAAACACGTCAGTCGAAGAAGCACTTGAAGCACTCAAATAATGCAGATTTGACAAGGCAACTAACAAACTGCATAGCAGGTATAATTAAAAACCAAATAATGCTGACTAATATCATGCAAATTGCAATAAATTAAAGTATAGAACCGCAGAGCATGCGGAGGGCGCAGAGAATCTAAATATGGCAACTCTGCGGTCCTCTGCGCCCTCTGTGGTGATTTTTTTGCAATGCATTCCAAATAATGTTAGGTACTTAACTATAATAGAAAGAATCAAATCAGTTAACTTGGAATTTGTGATAATATGAAAGACAAAACCGTATGGATAAAAGCCGATGAAGGTGACTGGGACGAACGAAAAGGAAGGATTACGACAGGTCTGGAATCGGGCGCGGAATGCGTACTGGTCAATGCAGATGATGTGGAAAAGGTTCGCGAACTTGGCGACATCAAGGTTGCGGCATTTTCCTTTGACGACAAGTCCGGTGCAGACATCGTAGTTGTCGGAAAAGGCGGAGAAGGTGACGGTACAAAGCCCATGCCACCTGACTTTGTCGGTTCGCTGGACATCGCGACCGCAGCCAATCTTGTGGATAAAGGCGTAAAGGTTGCAGGGTATGTGGTAATTCGAAACAAAGGTTATGAAGAGTTTGCAGCGGAACTTGGGAAAGTGTGTGATTACATAATCACTATCGGAACCGACTGGCAGATCATTCCGCTTGAGAACCTTATTGCAAACCTGCAGGATAAGGATGTCAGTATCATCTCGGGAGTCCAGACCTCTGAAGAGGCAAAACTGGCACTCGAAACAATGGAACACGGCTCTGACGGTGTACTTCTTGATTCAGACGACCCGAACCAGATCAAGCGCACGGTATCGATCGCGGAGCAGTCCGGTGTTGAAGGAGTAGACCTTGCAGTAGCAACTGTTACAAAAGTCGAAGCCGTAGGCATGGGTGACCGTGTATGTGTGGACACCTGCAACCTTATGGTAAGAGGCGAAGGCATGCTTGTGGGTTCACAATCAAACGGCATGTTCCTTGTACATTCCGAATCCGAAGAAAGTCCTTACGTTGCATCAAGACCATTCAGGGTAAATGCCGGTGCTGTACACGCTTATGTACGTGTCGGTGAAAAGACCAGATACCTTTCCGAACTTGAATCAGGTGACGAGATCACTATTGTAGATTCAACCGGCAACCAGAGAACTGGCATTGTCGGACGCGTGAAGATCGAGCGAAGACCTTTGATACTTGTTGAAGCCGAGGTAGAAGGAACGATCATCAAGACCATATTGCAGAATGCAGAGACCATAAAACTGGTTGCAGAAGGCGGAAAACCGTTGTCTGTTGCAGATATTAAAGAAGGCGATAAGATCTTGGTCAACTTTGAAGATACTGCACGGCACTTTGGTATGAAGGTCGAAGAGACAATTATCGAGAAATGAGATGGATTTTCGATTCACATGGTTAAGATAGGTACGTTCGACCTTGATGAAAAAGCCGCAGTCGTTGCGGCTATCAGTGAAACACCCATCGAGACCGCAAGGTCTGCAAAAATGCTTGGGGCAGATATCCTTGAGATCCGGTTAGACTTGTTGAATATCACCACCTCGCATGATGCGATAAAACTGGTAAATGATATCAAATCAGCCACAAACCTGCCACATATTGCAACCAATAGGTCACAATCCGAAGGCGGCAAATGGTCAGGTACAGAGGAAGACAGGATAGAATTACTTATTGATATTCTCGAACTTGTTGATGCAGTGGATATTGAACTTTCAGCAGACGAAGATGTACGCAATCGGGTCGTGCAGAGTGCAAAAAACGCTGGCAAAACTGTGATCGTGTCTTCGCATGACTTTAACAGAACGCCTGCGGTTGACCAGATGAAAAAGACACTTGACGATTGCTTCAATGCAGGTGCAAACATCGCAAAACTGGCAGTGATGCCAGAATCTATGCAGGACGTGCTGAATTTGTTGCAGGTCACACATGATTCAAAAGCACCTGTGTGTACGATATCCATGGGCGACCTTGGCAAGCACTCAAGAATTGTCGCCTCCTGCTACGGTTCAGTGCTCACCTACGGCTCTGTGGGAGATGCAGTCGCACCCGGACAACTGCGTGTCGATGAACTGAAAACCGTTATGGAGATGCTATTATGAAGACCGTTTTCGCAGTATTTGGCGACCCCATAGAACATTCCATGTCACCAAAAATGCACAATGCCGCATTCACAGACTTGGGAATGGATTGCGAGTACCACGCATTCAGGGTCAGTCGGGATTCACTCCGTGATGCCCTCATAGGTGCAAAAGCCATGGGTTTTGGTGGCGTGAACCTCACAGTACCCCTGAAGGAAGAAGCACTGAATATCATTGATGCTGACCCTCTGGCTGCCGCAATAGGTGCAGTGAATACCGTGGATTTCAAAGACGGTATGCGAGGGTACAATACTGACGGCATCGGTGCAAAACGAGCGCTTGCTGACGCGGGCGTGGATGTTGCAGGTGCCAGAGTGCTCATTGTGGGTGCAGGCGGCGCGGCGCGGGCTATTGGATTCCAGTTTGCGAATGATGGTGCCAATATTACGATTGCAAACCGCACCGAGAAGCGTGCCCATGATCTTGCGCGTGATGTGAGCAGTGTTGGTACGGCGCAGGGCACAGGGCTTGCAGGTCTAAAAAGCCTGATCGAAAAGGCGGATATTCTTGTAAATACTACAACTCTTGGAATGCATCCTAACATCGACCAGACGATTGCAACTGCGGATGATATGCATCCAGACCTCACGGTGTTCGATATCGTTTACAATCCTCTTGAAACACAACTGCTAAGGGAAGCAAAGGCTGCGGGCGCAGTGGCTGTCAATGGAGTTATGATGCTTGTACATCAGGGTGCTGAAGCATTCCGAATATGGAATGATGTGGAACCTCCTGTCGATGTTATGAAAAATGCGGTTCTTGAAGCGCTGGAAGTATAAAGACCATGAAAATGTTGATAATCGGCGGCACAGGTGAGATGGGGCAGTGGTTCACCCGATTTTCCAAAGAGCATGGTTATGAAGTAGTGGTTTGGGGTAGCAGCCACCGTGTTGATGTAGCAGAGAGCATGGGTGTTGAGTTCGCATCCGACCTTGATTACGCAATTGGTGATAGCGATATCGTGGTTGTATCGGTACCAATCGACATTACTGAAAAAGTGATAGCAGAAACCGCCCCGAAGATGAAAGATGGCAGTCTGCTTATGGATATCACATCCCTGAAGGCAAAGCCCATCGAGGCGATGAAGAAACACGCACCTGCGGGTGTTGAAATTCTTGGAACACACCCCATGTTCGGACCATCCATACCAAGCCTGCATGGTCAAATTGTTATTATGACACCTGTTGAAGGGCGATGCGACAAGTGGTTCCCGATCATTCGCGCTCTTTTTGAGGAGAATGGTGCGCATATCGAGGTCATTGATGCAAAGGAACATGACAGGTTTGTATCTGTTGTACAGGGGCTTACACATTTTGCATACATAACAATAGGGACAACATTCAAGCGGCTTGATTTTGATGTTAATGAATCACGAAGGTTCATGAGTCCGGTGTATGAGATCATGGTGGATTTCGTTGGCAGGATACTGGGGCAGAACCCTTACCTCTATGCGCTTATCCAGATGGAGAATCCTGAGGTTCAAAAAGTTCATGACGCATTCAAGGAAGAATGCATGAGCGTATCGAATATGGTAAAGCAACATGACGTGGAAGGATTTTCCAAGAAGATGAAGGATGCTGCAGTTCATTTCGGAGATACGAACTTGGCGTTGCATCGTTCTGACAACCTGATAAATTCAAAGATACATGAATTTGACGAACTTGTCGATTCGATTGGAAACGAACGCGGACTTGAACACATATACTCGGGAGTTACGCATGTCGGTGTTATCGAGAAAGTCACGCCAAGAGAAGTTATACTTTTTAAGAACGGCAAAGGCATCTCACTAAAGATAGAGAATGTGCGTCTGTTGTCCGATCATGAACTTATTGAGTGGAAAATTGATGAATTGGCACACTCAAATAGGGATATTTCCGTACTTATTCCAGTAGGTGCCGACCCGGAGATTTTGCTTGGTGTGATCACAAATGATAAGAGGATCGTCTCTGCAGGTATCATTGACACATACACAGGAATTGATACAAAACGGCTGAGTGTGACCTGCCGTATAACGATCATCGGCGACAGTAAGCCTGCCGAAGTGCAGGATGATATCCAGAAATTGCTGGTCGGACTTGGGTGTGAGTTGAGGGGTTAAAATCGAGACTTTTTTTCTGCTCTATGGAAATATTGACTAAATCGTATACAAATTCCCTGAATTATTAATATATCACCCACAACAGTTGAACTTCACACATCAAGTTTACTGAATATGTCTTTAGATATTGCTAATTGATGGTAGTTCGACCATCCAGTGATTATAGGGTTGAGGATGGGGTATTTTAAACCGCCGAAAATGGGGAATTCTTGACCGCCGTTGACACTATTCCCTGTCGCTATGCGGCAAGGAAGGAGTCTTTTGCTTCATTCAGATAAAATCAAAGCAAATAGCAAAATTAATTTTATTAATTGTGGTATATTTTTTTATGCTCATTTTGTGACCTTCAAAATACCAATTAATATGGCAATGCTCGCCATATTTACTAAATATTGTTTTTCAGTGTATTGTGGCATAACTAGATACACAAGAGCAAATGCAATTACTGAAATTACTACTGAAATCATTGAGGATTTATCAAATAGATGTATAAGTGTTATAAACAGATAATTGCAGGCCAATGCGACAATTGCTATCACTGGCAATAATGTAAATAACGTGAAAATATACAAATAAAATGTAAAATTTATAGATAAAAAAAGCCAAAAACATACGACATATAATAGCACTAACAAAATGGTATATTTTGGATATTTGATAAATCTCTCGATCAAGTTCTGCAAATCACCCTGCGTGCCATATTTGCTTTTATCAATTGAACTTGGTTTTGCAGCAGAGAAGGAAAAAACCAAAATGAATAATAGAAAAATATTTTCAATTTTTGAGTAATCAAGGTTCACCAACAATATCCCAATTGTCTTTAGAATATAAGGAATTAAATCCAGATACAACGCAGATATTATTGATATTGTGTCAAACGAACTTACATTTAAGATGATATTTGGAATATTGATGTATCCCAGATATTCTAGGAAAACCACTGTCAAAATTGGTGGTACAAATGCGGGGGATGCGCTGATAGCCTGCACAGCAACCCATTGAAAAAATCCGGTACGATTACTGGAATGCACAACATGTCCACCGCTTGATGAAACTTTAAAATCTTTTACTTCATTTAATGTAACAATGGCAGTAATTGCATGACTAAATTCATGGACAAAAATTGCCCAATAGTTCATTGATTTAAATAATATAGGATGATTAAAATAAATTTTGCCAATATGAGTACTTATCATTTTCACTATAATTGACTGGATTACAAGTGCAGAAAAAATAATCAGGAGAAATGATAAAGGTATGGAAAAGAAATTTACAATAGTCAGATCAATGTCGTGCATTTTTTGTCCATCCAATAAATTGAATTTACTTTAACTTTATCAATTCAAACAAATATAAGTATCCCTGGTAATTGGTATTGTGATGAGAACAAAAATAAGAACATATGTGATTACTCCCAACGACAATATATGCGAAGCTTAACCGTCGGTCCAATATCAACCAATGTGCTAGTGTCGAGTCAACCATACAATATCGCTAGATATATGATCTGACACTGTTCCAT
>DQIO01000299.1 GCA_020793555.1 Methanosarcinaceae archaeon
AATCCAAGGGTGTTTAATTTGTTGTCATCGGTTTTGGGAATCAATGCGTCTACGATTGAACCTGATAATAATTTCCCTGATCTGTTTATGACTTCTGAGATACTGGATTGTTTGAGTTATTCGGCGGAGAAAATTTCATGAAAGTACTAATGGCATGTCAGAATCATCCTGATGAATATAATCCTTATTGGGGTACTTTTATTGAAAGATCAATTAATTCAATTGTCAAGGAAGGCATTGATGTGGAAGCTATAATCCCCCGCCCACATGTACTTCCAATAAAAGGTTTACCACACTCATATTTTTCTAAATTGCCTTCAAAAGATGAAAGCGGAGCCTATACTAAATATTATCCACGCTATTTTTATTTTCCACCAAAAAGACTTTTTTATGGACTTTCTGGGAATTCGTATGCCAAAAATGTTACCAAATTTGCAAAAAAGAACATCGAAATTCCAGATGTAATCCATGCTCACCATGTGTTTATGGATGGGTACGGTATGCTTAAACTAAGCAAGGAGTGGGATATTCCTTTGATCATGGTTGAGCATGGAACAATTTTAAAAGAGATTCTTAATTGGAAATCTATGCATAACAAGATTATCAAAACACTTGATGCTGCTGACCATATTATGTGTGTTAGCGAGGATTTATTTTCAATTGCTTTAGCGCACGGAGTTGATGAAGAAAAAGTAAGTCTAGTTCCAATTGGTGTTGATATAGACGTTTTCAAAAAAAGAGACGATGAGAACTTAAAAGAGCTTTTTGGCATCGATAGTGATGTGAAAATAATACTTTATGTTGGCCAGTTAGTACCTAAGAAAGGATTAAATTATTTAATTAATGCTATCCCACAAGTATTAGATAAGCACAATAAAACATGTTTTATTTTTGTAGGCTATGGGCCCCAAAGAGAATATCTTACAAAATTGTGTGTGGATAAAAACATCCAAAGCAACATTATATTTGTAGGTGGTGTTGGATCTGAGCGATTAATTGATTGGTATTCCATAGCAGATATTTTAGTATTGCCAAGTTTATCAGAAGGGAGGCCAACAGTAATATACGAAGCTATGGCATGTGAACTTCCAGTAATTGCAACTGATGTTGGGGGTGTATCTGAACAAGTCGAAAATGGCTATAATGGATTTGTCATTAAACCTCGGGATTCCCATGCATTAGCAGACAGCATAATTAATTTACTCGAAAATGATGATCTCCGAAAAGATATGGGTGAAAATTGCAGGAAGCGAATAATCGAACAGGGATGGACATGGGACAATCATGCAAAAAATGTTATTGAAATTTATAAAAGAGTGTTGTGATTCTTTTAATCTAGAGCGAATCACATAACATGATTGCAATATACGGAGTATATATAAATTTATTTATAGGGAAAATTATGAAAATATGTATATTATCTTCACCATTTCCATACCCAAATGAATCGCCACAATTTGGTCCAGACAATGTTGTATACAATTTAGTAAAAGGACTAATCAAACAAAATAGTGACATCTCCATAGATATTGTTACAATACTCAACGATGTAAAAGAGGCATTTGTGGATGAACGCTTTCCAGATGTAAGAGTACACTATTTGCCACATTTAAAATATGTACCACGCAGTTTTGGTGATCCGATAATAATCAAGAGATTCCTGAAAAAGCATGATTATGATCTTGTGCATGCCCATTATCCAATAGCATTAGCAAAAATTATGGATATGAGCGTTCCCAAGATATTAACTCTTCATGGCATTTTCCATCGCGAAAGAAACTTTGTTAAAAATCCATTGACACGTTTGTTTTATCATGATTACAATACGTACATATTGAAAAAGATTCTACCAAAATTAGATGGTTTTATCGCAATCAGCCCATATGTTATAGATGAACTTAAAGAGATGGGAATACATGATAAAATGAAGAACATCTTTCAGATTAATAACCCAATTGACAATTCATTTTTTGATGTGACACCGAACCATGGTGGCAAGATTATATTTTATCCAGCCAGAATTACAGAAAGAAAAAATCAACTTGCTGCAATACATGTAATTGAATTGGTAAAAAATAATGTAGATAAGTTTAAGCTAATTCTAACTGGTGGTTCAGATAGGAAATATTTAGAACGGGTGAATGACGCAATCAGTGAAAATGGTTTAGCTGATTTTGTAGAATACCTTGGCAAAGTTTCGAGAGATGAAATTCTTGAGTTGTATAGTAAAGCGTCAATTGTTTATCTTCTTTCAAATCAGGAAACACAACCAATGAGCATACTCGAAGCAATGTCTACAGGAAAGCCGGTAATAGCATCTAACATTAAAAGTAATGAATATCTGGTAAAAAATGGTGTGACGGGTTATCTTGTGGATCCTAAAGATGCAAAAACAATCGCGCAATACACGATTGAATTGCTAAATAATAAGGCAAAAAGAATTGAAATGGGCGAATGTGCCAGAAAAATCGCACAAAAGCAATATCATCCAGATGTAATTGTTAAGCAGACATTGAAAATGTATGACGAAATAATAGGAAAGTAATCAAATGAAAATATTAAGGGATATTACCACAACATTTGAATTTGATAATTTATCAAAGATATTTTTATCACTGGGATATCTCGCATTGTTCACTATAGCTTATATAATTTATAAAACACCAAACGCAACAGGATATGAGTTGACCATATACAATGCATTTCCTAGTTACTTCTTTCTTTTATTTATATTAATTTATTTTATGGGGTTTTCTATAATTTTCAAGGGTATTTGGAATAGGACTGAAAAAATAGGATCATTTGTTCCTGCCATTATTCTTATTTTATTGGCAAATGGTGTTTTTTTATCACTAAGTAATCTACACGGATACTGGCTCGAGGGGAGAGGCGAGGGAGATGTTCTAGCCCATATAGGGTACATGAAAGATATTATAATAAATGGGAACATAGGCACCAATAATTATTATCCAATGTTGCATTTAATTGGAGTAATCATATTTTATTTTGCGAATATTTCACTTGAAAATATTTCTACTATTATATATGTTTTTTTTTCACTATCTTTCCCCCTATTCATTTATTTTTTATCTTCCTCTATGTTGAATAACATGTGGGAAAGATTACTTATCACTTCATTTTCTCTGACACTAATTTTTTCACTTTTTCATTTAAGAGTGCATCCATCAATATGGAGCATAATCATAGTCCCACTTCTTTTAGGTGCCATTCAATATAAAATATGGAAACAAAAAAGATCTATGGAGTTTTCTATCATAATTTTAATTTTAGCTTTTTTGATTATATATATGCATCCAATGACTGCTGTTTTTTTGATTATTATGCTATCATGTTATGCAATTGTCACAAATTTTGTTCCAAAAGCAGATTTGTATACAAAGCCGATTAACACAATCATAATTATATTCACAGTATTTCTTAGTTGGTACTTATCTTTTATCGGCATACAGCGATTTACTAGAAATATTTATAATTCACTATTTATTGAATCTGAAACTTCAATTGCGTCGTTTTACATGGATGTTTATTCAACAGCACAATTATCATTTTATACCACAATAAAATATCTTTTTTGGCAATATGGGCATTTAATTATCCTTATTGGAATCTCCACACTTTTTATAATAATCACATTACGTAAATTATTGCTACATAAAAATAATTCTTTGAATAATGTGACTTATATGTTTTTACAAATATCTGGATTTTTGACTGCTGTGGTTTTCACAGTTACGTACTTCGTGGAATTCAATATAGTTAGAGTATTTAGATTTTCGGTGATGATCTCAGTAATTACTTGTGGTTTATTTTTTATTGATACAATCAATATCGACAGAAAAAGAGTAGTCATCGCTTTTATCACAATAATGTTTTTATCATCTTTTTTTGTATTTAATGTATATTCTGGGCCAGTAAAATCATCTGTAAACAGCCAGATGACACTTATGGAGCACGATGGATTGAAATGGATTCTAACACATAAGAATAATATGATATATTTTGTGAGTGGAACAAATATTTACAAAAATAGCATTTATTTTTTTGGTGGACAAGGAGCTAAAAAAAACCGGGTTAAATACATCCGAGCAACTCTCCCAAATCATTATGGGGTTGATGAATATAGTTCTTTAGGCGTTGCAGTAGAAAATAAGATTGGATTTAATGAATCGTTTTACACAATATATAATAAACACATGGAAATCAATTATCAAGTTCTCCCAGAGGAAGTTTGGGATATTGCAACGAGATATAATAAAGAAGTTATCGAAAATGATGCATCGGTAAATATAATTTATTCAAATGGTGAATTTGAAAATTGGCTAGTTCAGGAACACTAATCAATTTCATAATTGAGTTAATTATAAAAAAACATTTGAGGAAATAATCATGGAACATCACAATAATAAAATGATAGTTTTAGGTTTAGATGGCGCAACCTGGAGATTGATTCAACCATGGGCAGAAAGCAACCAACTACCTAATTTTAAAAAACTAATGGATAATGGTTCCTGGGGAAATTTAAAAAGTACATATCCACCAATTACCCCTCCTGCATGGACATCAATGACAACAGGAAAAAATCCTGCTAAACATGGTATTTTTGGATTTTTAAAACTTGAGAATGAAAAATTCAGGCTTTATCAATCGAAAGACAAAAAGGAACCGGAAATATGGGATTATTTGCAAAATAAAAAATCAATTGTCATCAATCTTCCAGTGTCATATCCTCCAAAAAAAATAAATGGAATAATGGTTAGTGGAATGTACACTCCGTCAAAGGAGTCTAATTTTGCCCATCCATCTGAAATAAAGGACGAACTTTTAGATGAATTTCCTGATTATCGGTTTGAATTAAGCTGGGGCGAATATACAGGAAATAAAACAAGGTTCCTGGATGAGCTATACAAGATGACAGATAATCGGATGAAACTTTTTAACCATCTATTCGATAAAAAAGAATGGGACCTCATGTTCTATGTTTTCATCGGTACCGATCGAATACAACATATTTATTGGGATCAGGATGAATTACTTAAATACTACAAGTATATCGATACATTTTTGGGAGAGGTTGTTGAAAAGATAGAAAGACAGGCTGAAAAAATCAATTTGTTCATTGTATCCGATCATGGTTTCAATCAAATAAACAAAACAGTTGATATAAATAAACTATTATATGCACATAAATTTTTGGTTCTTAAGAAAGACCAGTCACTAAACAAAAAAATAGTTTTCAAAATAGGTATCAATAAAAGCAACGCAATTGAATTTATTAAAAAGATGGGGCTTTTAAAGTTATATAAGAGATTGCCGAATAAAGTAAACGACTTTATCTCAAAACAGATACCAGGCGAGACAAATATTGTCACGGATATATCAAAAGAGAACTCAAGGGCTTATTCGAATGGATTTGGCACGGTTTTTTTCACCTCAAATGATGGCAATGACGAAATTATTAATAAAATCCAGAACTTGAAAGATCCGGAAAATGGACGGAATGTTATCAAAGAAATTCACATCAAGCGAGATTTATTTTCAGGGCGATTTATAGATGAAGCACCAGATGCGGTCCTCATTCCGTGTGAGGGATATAAATTGTCAAAGAATAGTAGTGATGAAGTTATAAGTAATGAAACTTTCGAAAAAGCAGACCATGAAATTGATGGGATACTCCTTGCATATGGACCAGATATTAAATGTAGCAATTTTAAAACTGCCAGCATATACGATATTGCTCCAACAATCTTGCATCTTTTTGGATCGCCAATTCCAGACGATATGGATGGGCGTGTTTTGAAGGAGATTTTCAAAGAGACAAGTGAACATTCCATAAGAAACGAAAAATATCAGGAATCATTTAATATTCAAAAGTTAAAAAAACAAGTTCAGATGGTAAAAAAGGTTAATAATATTTGAAATCGTGGTGTTGATAGTATGGAAAAAAAACCAAAAGTTAGCATCATAATTCCGTCATATAATAATGGAAAATATATTGGTTCTGCAATTTCCAGTGCTTTGAATCAGACATATCCTAATATTGAAGTTATTATTGTAGATGATAATTCCAATGATGGTACAAAGGAAATCCTAAACGAACTTATTAATTCTAATCTGATATGCATATTTAACAAAAACAATGTGGGAGCTTCAGCCTCTAAAAATATTGCCATACGAAGAAGCAGTGGTGAATATATTGCTATTCTTGATTCAGATGATGTTTATTCAAAACAGAAGATTGAAGCACAGATAAATTGTTTTGAAAAACTAGAATTGACAAATTCAAAAATTGGATTGATATATTGTGGCATTAAACACATAGATGATAACTGCAATGTTTTAAGAAAAATACTACCAAAAGGTAAAGGGTGGAGTGGCGTTATTCATGGTGAATTTATAGGCGCAACTCCATTGATCAAGAAGGAATGCTTTGAAAAAGCAGGAATGTTTGATGAGAATTTGAGGTATTTTGAAGATCGCGACCTTTATTATAGGATTCATAAGTGTGGCTATAGTTTTGGTTATATAGAAAAACCATTGTATCTGTACAGGAATCATTCTACGAATATCTCAAAAAATAGTGAATTGTATCTTAAAAACATTGATTTATTCTATAGGAAATATTTGTCCTTACCGGAGTACAAATATGATAAAAAAATTCGTTCTCAGTACTATATTCAAAAAGGTTTTGCTCTACTTAAACATAAATCACCGAGTGCAATTTATTATCTGATTTTATCATTAATCTGGAATCCATTGATTCTATTTGAGTATATATTGAAAAGGTTGTCAAAATGAAAACAAGTCCTAAAATATTAGTAATCGGATTAGACGGATGTAGCTGGAATATATTCAACCATTTTTTAGATGATATGCCGAATCTCAGAAAACTTATGGATAATGGGGTAAGTGGTAATTTAAGATCATGTATCCCTCCGATTACATTTCCGGCATGGAAATGCTATTCAACTGGACAAAATCCGAGAAAATTAGGTGTCTTTGATTTCACAAAGATAAATTTGGAATCTAAAAAATATGAGTTCCACAATTCAAAAAGTTTCACGCAAGATGAAATTTGGGATTATCTTGAAACGAAAGGATATAGGTCATGCGTAATAGGTATGCCAACAACATACCCTGTGAAAAAGATAAATGGGGTAATGGTTGCAGCAGGTCCAGAAGTATCAGAAATTGATGAAAATATTGTTTATCCTTTAGATTATCTGTCTTTATTAAAGGACACGGGATTTAAAATAAAATCTAAGTATCCTTTAGATAAAATGGGAACAAAGTTCGCTCTTAAAGAATATGAAGAAATAATACGATCTCATTTTAGATTGGCTAGAAAATTGTTAGAAACTGAAGATTTCGATTTTTTCCAAATAACAATTTTCCACATCGACACAATAAATCATATTTTGATTAACAATTGTGAGAAACTTAAACATTTCTATACGATCATAGATGAAGAAATTGGATTATTGCTGGAACTTGTAAATGATGATACTCATATCGTGATGGTTTCAGATCATGGCATGCAGAAAAATAGAGTTTTTATGAATTTGAAAGCTTGGCTGGAAGAACATGGGTATATCATAAAAGCACCAACAACATCAAAACATAGTACTGGTTTATTTGTGAAATTCCTACGGTATTTGGCTGGCTCTAAACCAGGTGTTTTTTTATTTACTGATTTCTCACAAATGTCTAAAATTCGAGATGCATATTTAAGTGCACTAAATAAACATAGCAGTATCAGCAATAAAACTTCGAGTGCAGACGATAATAAATGCATTGACAATGATTTTTTAGCAGCAACTAAAGTCTCACATCAATGCATATATTTCCTTAACAAAAATGTAGATGAAAATAAAAAGCAAAAATTCATTGGTGAATTAAAATCGCTAAAAGATCCAAAATATGGTCTACACCCAATAAGAGATATTATTTACCCTAAAAACTATTACCAACAAATCGATAATAAGTCTGAAAAAAACATGCCTGATTTGATTTTGAATTTAAATGATGGTTTTTACTTGCTATTTAAAGAAGGGTGCGACATTTTCGATTATGAGATGAAAAATCACGACTATATTGCTTTTCATCGAAGAGATGGTTTTTATCTTATAAGCGGCAAAAATATAAAAAGTAATAGTCGCCTTGATGCTGAGATATATGACATCGCACCTACAATATTACACATGCTTGATGTTCCTGTATCAAAAGATATGGATGGACGCGTGCTTAAAGAGATTTATGTTGACAATTCCGATATAGCCAAGAGAGATGTTGTATGTAAAGAATACAAAGATACAAAAAAAGATATGCAACAAAAGATTAGAGGTCTAAAGTCACTCAAGAAGATATAACTTAAATGAATCGCCTCATAATCTTTTTTGCGGACAGAAGATTTATCCCCAATTTTTTCTCCACTTCAAGCATGAGCATCAAATCTTCATCATCGAAACTTTTTGTTAATAAAATGGATAAACAATATACTCCAGCAAATACTACAAACAATACAATTAACATCCATATGGGAAGTAAATAAGTTGATGTTCTAAAAAGAGTTGAAACGGTAAATGCCACAATAAAAGACAACATGATTGGCTTTAAATAATTTTTTGAAAATGGTTGTATTTTAGAGATTGAATACAACTTCATTGAGTTTAAAATATTTATTGAAATTAATGCTATTGCTGATGCAATTGCTGCGCCCACAAATCCCATAAGTGGTATTAAAAGTACATTTAAACTGATATTTATTATTAAGCGCAATAATGCAAACACAAATACAATTTTTGTTTTACCCATGATTGTCAATGTAATTCCATTTGGTCCAAGTATCGTATTGGTAAAAAACCCAAGCGTTAAAAGTTGTAACACAATGTCTGCTTGAATATACCTGAATCCAAAAAATGCATTAAGCACAGAATCCGGGAAAAAGAATACTATGAAAAATATAGGTAATGAGATCGAAAAAATCCATTTTGTTATTATTGAATATGTTCTTTTTATTTCATCATTTTGTTTTTTAGAATATAATTGCGTCATTAACGGAACATATAGAAACATAAGTGATGATAATATCGCAGAGATTATACTCGCAAACGGTACTGCTCCATTATAAATGCCAACTGCATCAGCATTCATGAAATAGCCAAGCATTAAGGTATCAGTGGTAGTTATAATTATTGGGACCATTGCAAGTCCCATAAGTGGGAGCGAAAAAAGTAATAAGCTTTTTCTCATTGGCTCATATTTGTCAACTTTTATCTTCAAAATTAAAGAATGTCTTGAAGTATACAAAGCAAGTACTATGAATACTGAAATAATAGCTAATACATGGGCATAAACAAATGATCTCAAAGAAAGGTCAAACACTATGGCAATAAATAAGTACATTATTTCAAAAACAAATAGGAGAATATTATTAAATATAATATTTTCCTTCATAATTCCGAAGCCCCTAAAAATTGTTAGAATTATTGAAGTCAATACTGAAAATGGTAATGCAATGAAAAATATTTTACTTATAGAATTTAATCCATTTATATCAAAGATTGGCAGAATAAAATCCACTGATAATTCTGCAACTAGCAAGAAAAATAAACTTGATACAATTGCAATTTGAATGGCTGAAATAATTACGTTCCAAATTTTATCCATACTATTTTGTGCTTTAAAATAAGCAATTTCCCGAGTAGTGCCTACTTGCAAACCTAATGCACTAATTAAAACCAAAATGTTGAGTAAAGTCAAACCAATCGAATATATACCAAACTCTTCTACTGTAAGAGATCTAATTATAATTAATCGATTAGCAAACGCAAGCAACATCCCAACAATTGACCCAATGAAAACAATTGATGTACTTACTACTAATCTCTTTAATGTTGAGTTAACAACGGAATTCATAAACACCTGCTTAAATTGATTCCATATATTTTGCTGAATATCGAATAGATGTAATTTTTATGCCACATGATATTTTTTACCTCAATCGCTATAGGAATCCAAATATATCTCGTGTAAACCTATACTAATGTTACAATCTTATATTTATCACTATGTTTGCACTATCCTTTTTTATATTTATGCACGAAACTTTTATATACACTCCAATTGTACTCCAATCAGAGCCTAATGAAAGACAAAGTTACCATAAAGATCCCACGGGAACTATACGAAAATCTTCAGCAGATGACTGAAGGCACAGGATTCTCAAGCGTAACGGAATTCATAGTCTTTACCATGCGTACACTTGCATCTACCGGTAAGATCATTGAAGACGATAAACTCACAGATAACGAAGTTCAAACAATCAAAGACAGACTAAAACGACTCGGATATTTATAAATAAGGAGAAACAAAAATGGACCATCTAGACAGATTAGAAAGCCAAAGCGTCTACATCATACGGGAAGCATACAAACAATTCAAAGACATCGCCATTCTCTGGAGTATAGGGAAGGATTCCACCACCCTCATGTGGCTGGTACGAAAAGCATTCTATGGCAATGTACCATTTCCGGCATTGCATATCGACACAAGCTACAAATTCCGGGAGATCTATGAATTCAGGGAAGAATGGTCAAAAAAATGGAACATGAACCTTGTGATAAGCAGCAATGAAGAAGCCTTAAAAGCCGGAATGGGACCGGATGCAGAAGATAAGCTGGCATGTTGCGGACAATTAAAGACTGAAGCATTGAAGCAAACCATCAATAAACACAGATACAAAGCACTACTTTTAGGGATACGCAGGGATGAGCACGGAATCAGGGCCAAAGAACGGGTCTTTTCGCCAAGGAACAAGCAGTTCCAGTGGGACTATAAAGACCAGCCTCCGGAGCTGTGGGACCAGTTCAAGAACAAGCAGCAGGGAGAACAGCATATACGAGTCCACCCACTCCTGCACTGGACAGAGCAGGACATTTGGGATTATATAAAGAGAGAGAACATCCCAACAGTGGACCTGTACTTTGCCAAAGACGGCAAACGATACCGCAGTATTGGATGCGAGACCTGCTGCGAACCTGTGGATTCTGAAGCTGACACTGTGGATAAGATCGTAGAAGAACTCAAGGTTACACAAATATCCGAACGTTCAGGCCGTGCTCAGGACAAAGAAAGCGCGTACATGATGCAAAAGCTACGTGCACTTGGCTACATGTAAACCTGATCGGGAAACAAATGGCTATTGAACAGTTGCTCGTAGGGGTCCTGATAATATCCTTGCTTGCAGAATACATGGATGCAACCCTTGGCATGGGATATGGTACCACCCTGACCCCCATGCTCTTATTGATGGGATTTTCACCAATGCAGGTAGTACCTGCGATACTACTTGCCCAATTCTTCGCAGGCATCTTTGCAGCAACCCTGCATCATAAAGCAGGCAATGTCAATTTTGATTTTAAGAATGACCATGAGCACGAGATCGTTAAAAGGCTTGGAAAACTGGGATACATACCAAAATCAAATGATTCCAAAGTCGCACTTGTACTTGGATTTTTCAGTGTTATAGGAGTAATTTTGGCTGTTGTTGTGGCATTGAATCTGTCTGAATTCTACCTTAAACTGTATATCGGACTACTGGTCACAGCCATGGGAATAATCATACTAATAAAACACAAGGCTGAAAAGATATTCTCATGGAAGAAGATCATTGGAATCGGTGCTCTTGCATCCTTTAACAAAGGAATGTCCGGCGGTGGATATGGTCCACTCATAGTATCAGGCCAGATACTCTCCGGTGTCAACGCTAAGAACTCGATAGGTATAACCGCTCTTGCAGAAGGAGTCACATGTTTTGTTGGTGTTATAGCCTATTTTATTCTCGGTACGCACGTTGACTGGGGTCTTGCTCCATATCTGGTAGTAGGATCATTGATCTCTGTACCCCTGTCAGTACATACAGTAAAAAGAATGAAAACCAAAGAATTCACATTGATCATCGGTGTAGCAACAACATTGCTCGGATTGTTCACGTTATCTAAACTTGTCATGTAAATCTATGAAGGCAATATTAATCATTTAAAGAGGATTCATTATGGAAAAAGAAAAATTAAAGTTTGTAATTGTAGGTCATGTTGACCACGGAAAAAGCACGTTGATCGGGCGGCTTTTGTACGATACCAATTCACTTTCAGAAAGTAAGGTGGAAGAGATAAAACAGCTTTGTGAAAGCCTTGGAAAGGATATTGAATTTGGTTATGTCATGGATCACCTGGAGGAAGAGCGCGATCAAGGCATCACAATCGACACAGCACAGACTTTTTTTAATACCGAAAAAAGGGATTACGTAATAATAGACGCCCCTGGCCATGTAGAGTTTCTGAAGAACATGATCAGCGGTGCATCTCAGGCAGAAGCCGCTGTGCTAATCGTAGATGCAGAAGAGGGTGTAAAGGAACAGACAAAAAGACATGCCTACATTCTCGGTATGCTTGGATTATCCCAGGTCATAGTTGTCATAAACAAGATGGATCTGGTAGACAACAGCCAAAAGCGGTTTGAGGAAGTAAAGAAAGACCTCTTACAATTTTTATCCGGAATTAATATCAAACCATCGTATGTCATACCGATCTCTGCCAAAAATGGCGATTTTATAGCCAACAAAAAATCAAAAATGGATTGGTATGATGGTCTTACTGTTCTGGAAGCACTTGGCACATTCAAGATCAAAGAAAACGCAAACGACAAACCTCTGCGCTTTATGATCCAGGACGTTTATAATTTCGATAAGCGCATCATAGCAGGAAGAGTTGAAAGTGGCGTCATAAGAAAAGGAGACGAGATCACAGTATTGCCTTCAGGCGAAAAAACAAGGGTGAAATCCGTAGAAGAATTCTTAAAAGAAGTCACAGAAGCCGAAGCCGGAAAAAGTACCAGTATTACCACAGAAGACAAACTGTTCATTGACAGGGGCGATGTCATTGTGCACGACAGCGACAAGCCAGTAGTTACAGATAGGATCAAAGCCAATCTCTTCTGGATGGACAAGATCCCCTATAAAATGGGTGCAAGCGTCTGGTTCAGATGTGGTACCCAGGAAGTTCCCTGCGAGATTGAAAAGATCAATTGGGTCATTGATTCCTCCACATTAGAATTAATCGCAGAGGATGCATCAGAGATCAAGAACAGGGAAGTTGCTGATGTGATAATTAGGACGAACAAGCCTGTTGTTGTGGAGAACTTCAACAAAATAGAGGAACTTGGCAGATTTGTACTTGGAAAAAACGATACAATTGCAGGCGGTATTATAACGGAGCTGGAACAATGATCGTGGTCTTAGCAATAGATGCACTGGAGCATACGCTGGTTGAAGAATTCAACTGCAAAAACCTCATGCAGGAATTCTATGGAAAAACTGACATCTCTGAGTTTTCCGAACCAAGGACAATGGTGCTCTGGAGTTCCTTTATGAACGGGAAGAACATGGAAGAAGAAGTCATGGCTCTTGGCGATGAGGGAATGTGGCACACAAAATTTGACATAAAGAACACATTCTTTGATCAATTTGAAAATCCAAAAATAATTGACCTACCTGGGTTCAACTACATCAGGGAGCAGCACGATAAAGAACGAATATTGCTCAAACAGTTTTTCGATGCACAATCTGAAGACGAAAAAAAGAGTATAAGAACAGAGTATAATAACCATGCATTTGAACATCACAGGAGAATAAAACAGGAGTTCAGTGATGCTTTAAATGAAGACCATGATTTTCTGCTTGGTTATTTCAGTGTGGCTGATGTCATTGGACATCTGAACTTTGGCAACAGGGCCATGATGAAAATGATCTATAAGGATATGGATGAGATTGCAGAAACTATCAAGAATAATCACATAGTATTATCTGATCATGGGATGGAAAAGATCGGTATGTTTGGGGATCATTCGAACTATGGATTCTGGAGTTCCAGTGTCAAAGATCTGGGCAATCCAAAGATAACCGATTTTGCAGAAATAATTAAAGACAAACAGTAGGTGAAATAATGAGTGTTGAATATGGTGAAATCAAAATTCCAAAAGATCTGATCGCGAAAATCGAAGAACGTGTCAAAGAGACTGAGTTTGAATCGGTTGATGAATATGCTACATTTGTGTTAGAAGAAGTCGTTAAGGATGATGACGAGGATATCGAAGAAGTCTTTTCAGAAGAAGATGAAGAAAAAGTGAAGGAGCGATTAAGGGCACTTGGGTATTTAGACTGACATTATGTCAGTCACTTCTTTTTGTAATCAATATTTCTGCATGTGGTATATTGACGTTTCCAATCGTTTGCACTCTAAATCCAACCTTTTTCCACGCCTTACCATCAACAACATTCCGTGTATCAACAATATTCAAATTCCTCATCCCCCCACAAATCTCCTCTGGCTTAATCTCCTTAAACACCGAGTGATCAGTAAGCAAAACAATACAATCACTACCATTAAGCGATTCCGAAAGCCCCAACAAAGGATAATCAAACTCCGTCACAAATGGATCATGCACCCGGATCTCATACCCCTCCTTTTCAGCCAGTTTAATAAACTTCCTCGCAGGAGTAGCCCTCGTATCTCCAATATCCCCTTTATACGCCACACCAAAGATAGTAATTACAGGATTCTCCACACCCACTAAAATCTCCCTGACCATCTTCAAAACATACTGCGGCATTGAATCATTGATCTGGCGGGATAATGAGATCAAACGACCCTTGTTCGTATCCTCTGTCAAGAACCAGGGGTCTATGGCTATACAGTGTCCGCCCACGCCGGGACCCGGATTTAAGATATTCACCCTCGGATGCTTGTTGGCTATCCTTATGGCATCCCAGACATTCACTCCATACTCATCTGCGATCTGGGCAAGCTCATTGGCAAGTGCAATATTGATGTCACGGAAAGTATTCTCCATCAGCTTGACCATCTCGGCGGTGGTGCTGTTGGTAAGATGTAATTCTCCCTTAACAAAACATGAATAAAGTGATTCTGTAAGTTCGGTGGATCTTTTGTCTATACCGCCGATGATCCTGTCATTATAAACCATCTCATGCAGGGTATTGCCTGGAATCGCCCTTTCCGGACAATGTGTGATATAGAAATCTTCCGATGCTTTCAAACCGGATTTCTGTAAAGTAGATTTAACCGTTTTTTCACATGTCTTTGGCGGGATGGTGGATTCTATGATCACCAGATTACCCTTTTTCAGGTGAGATACGATCATTTCACATGCTGATGCCACGTATTTCAAATCGGACAAGTGTGTTTCCTTATCAAGTGGAGTCGGTACTGCAACCAGAAAAACATCTGCATCTTCTGTAACTGTTTGAGCACGGAATGTATTGTTTTTAATTGCACTGTTTAACAGTTCCTGGAAGCCATCTTCCTCAAAAGGCATACTTCCTTTGTTTAGAGTTGCAACAACACTTTGGTTTATATCTACACCCACCACATCATTGCCATTATTCGCAAACAAGAGGGCAGTAGGTAAACCGATATATCCCATACCTAAAATACAAATTTTTGACATTTTTTACCACCGTTTAATATATCGTTAAGCCTTTCCAACTTTGTTGAAGATGATTATCGTTAATGCTTCTGTGTCTTATAATTTCTTTTTTAGACGCAGATTAACACTGATTAACGCAGATTCTACCTTATTTCGTTCTTTTGATAATGATCCTTTAATTGCAACATTAAATCAGCGTAAATCTGCGAAATCTGCGTCTTAAAAGACATTTCTTTTTTAGACGCAGATTAAC
>DQIO01000298.1 GCA_020793555.1 Methanosarcinaceae archaeon
TGCAAGACTTCGCAATTTATTAATTTTTGTAACCTTGTGTCGCTCAGCGATGTCACGGATGATCACATCATTGAAATATTCACGTAGAATCTCACTTTTACCGTCCAGCAAGACAACAAGGGGGAATCCGCCGGATGAGAGATATTTACGCATCATCTGCCTGATCTTCAACTTATTTGTCACAATATCCAGTTTTGTCTCCAATTTCAGGTTGTTGAATTCCAGAAACTCCCTGAAAGACAGCGGAAATACATGGATATCGATATGCCTGCCTGTAAGTGCGGTGCCAAGTTCCTTGCTGAGTAACTTTGCAGACGATCCCGAAACAAAGATGTTTGCCCCCCTCTTCTCATGCAGTGCGCGCACAAAACGCTCCCAGCTTTCAATGTGCTGAACCTCATCGAGGAATATATTTGGGGTTCCGGTGGGCTGTACGATCTCCAGATATGCATCAAATGCATCAATAAGAAACTCAACTGACAACTCGTCAATGAATTTTGGTTCTTCAAAATTTAAATAAAGGAAATTCCTCCTGTCCTCTCCCCTATCGATCATTCTTTTGATATATTGTTTCATCAGGGTGGATTTCCCGGACCGCCTGACTCCTGTTATGACAACAACCTGTTTTGTCGCCACCATATCTTCAAATTGTTGAAGATACCATTCCCGCAAGATTCCACAGTCAGAAGCATGTGACCAGAAGTTCCATTCATCAAGGATTTCGATTATTTTTTCTTTATCCATATTTGGAGTTATGCCCTATGCATTAAAAAGTCAATCGGTCATTTTTGCTTAATATTGACCGATGAATATGTCATTTTTACCAAATAGTGAGTGATAAACATATCATTTTTATCCAATATTGACCGATAGATAAACAAAAATAAAATGAAAATATGAGATTACCACCGGTTCGAGTTTGTAGTTTCTTGGTAATGGCGGGATACGCTGCTTAGCGGAGCTGTGACAAGAAAGTCATATCTTGAATTGCAGAAATGCCACTCCCTCCATTCGGAGTGACCCTACTGTGACACTTATTACCAGTAATGGAATGGGTGGAGCCAACAGGACAATGTGGAAAACTCTGGAAGTCTGATTTGGACAATCTGCTAGGGTAACCGGAAGGGGTCAATACATCGGTTAGGAAAAAATCAAATATATACACTATTTATCTTTTCCGATTATTTCAGTTTTATCTTCAAAGCTTCATTTCATTGGATTTAGCAATAATATCAAGACAAAAATTAATGGCAAAGCTAAAATAATGCCCCACAAAAGCATGCCAACATAGAAACTATATGCCACTATTGCAAATGGTATCAAAACTGCGATTGCAACTACAATCTGTTCCTTTCTGTTCATTTTATACTCATCTCTATTGTTTAATATATCCGAATTTCCTATCCTCTGAAATGGCCAAATAAAATCCAACGATAGAGGCAATGTAGAATATAAACCACCCACTGGAAAGGATTAACCGAAGAGATGTATATTCTGAAAATTCAATGTAATTGCCTGTTATGACCATATATAAAACCGGTATGTCACATGGGAGGAAAAATAAAAAGTTGATTACAATTACTAATATCAGATAGAATGTGATACATTCCTTCAACTTATTCCTGATGATCTCGACGGATCTTTTTGCACCATCAATAAATGTTTTGTTTTCTATCACTATTATAACAGGTGTCAGGAATAAGATGAATCGAAGGATACTATAAAAAAGATACACAACTGCAAAAGATGGCGTGATGGCAAACTCAGGTATTAATGTTGAATTGAACATAGCGAACGTAGAAACAAAAAACATTAGCAAAGCGAACACTGTGAATATTAATTGATATGTAAAAAGCGGTACAAAGTATCTAAGAATCATATATCTCTTGAAGCTTATTCTTTGCTTTTTAGTCAGAAATTCCTTTACTGAAAGTATTATAAGCGGTGTAATGCTAACCCAGAAAAATAAATATAAAATATTATGAGATATTCCATTCGCAAGCATCTCATAAATTTGCCGAGTTGTATCATTACTTGTGTAATTATTCAGACTAGATATGAAGTGCTTAAATAAATAAAAAGCTAGAACAATCGCAAACAGTTTCCATTCAAAAACAAAAAACTTAAAACTATTTGTTAAAATATTTTTTACCGTTTCAGTCATCATTTTCACTCATTTCGACCATACAATTACTCGCAGACTCAACCCGAACACGTCCTCTGTCAAGCGCCCGCTTTGCAAGAATTAACCAGTGAACCGGAACTGCAACCAATCCAAGAAAACACAGTATTACCATTGTGAGCAACATCACATCCTGTGATATTACCAGTCCAATCAGTTCAGCCTCATTCATACGCACAACATCCCATATTGATCATCATCATTTTCAAGTGTTATTTCTGGTCATCATTGGTTCAGTTTCCAGTCCAAACCTCTACAACCTGTCCCGTATCCATATCAACCAGCGCAGATAGGGAACTGTCCTTCCATGTCACACTAAGCAGTGTCTTTGGTTCGTAGAACTTCTCCGCAGTTTCAGGAAGTATTCGTTTGACAGAAGGTGTACTGTATGTATTCGTCCCAGCCGCAAAGGATAATGCAATGTTTTCATTTTGCATTGCTATCCCGATAGCTTCACTTCGCACAGTTTCCGGTATTGCTTCAAGAAGGTAACCAACAAGTATCAATTCTTCATCACGATATGTGAAATCATACAGATCAGGATATCGGGAGCTCACTGATACTGCTATTACATGTATGCGAACCCTTTCCCCACCATTATCCCCTGATGCACTAAGTGTAACATTGCTGTATTTAGCACCTGAATAAGGTTTTACTTCCTGCCCGATTTTCATCTCAATTGCCTTACTCTCAGCAGGTGGGGTGCCAACCCAGGCAATTTCATATTCAGGAGATGAACTATCGGCATCTGTGATACACCCTGCACCTGCAGTTAATAGCATTACAATAAAGATGATATACGGTATTTTACATGAAATATTCATATTAATCACCAAAAAATAGGGACAGGCACATCGTGCCTGTCATTACATTTCATTCAGATGACTCGATAGTAATCGAATAACTGAACATATCCACATTCATTGGAAGTACTTTTAGTGTCCAGTCTCCTACTGCACCAGGTGCTGTAAATACTTCTGAATAGCTTGTATCAACCTCCTGATATATACCCTCACTATCCATCTCCCATGGCGGGAAATCAGACATACCAAGGTTCACTGAACCGCCGTAGGTTATCTTGATCAAAGACATTTCAACCTCATCACCAGATGGATTGACAAGTGTATTATCAAAGGATGGAACTTCATCGTTTTGGGCGTTTGTGCTTGTCCCCATCCATCGATCATAGCTATGCTGCTTTGAGTTCAATTCTATGGTTATGGGTGCCTCGATCCCGGCGGTAAAACTCTTCTCGTACGGCTCTGTTGGCTGTATCCATACCTCAAAATTCATCTCAACCTGTCCCTCCCATTCATTGATCGAAGGATCGTCAATGCCCATGTCAATGGCTCCGTAGTACCTGCCTTTTGAATCATCAGGCACTTCGAGATGTACATTGACAATAGCAGTCTCACCTGCTTTTACTACAGGCGGGGAATCAATTGTAATTGCATCGTCTTCGAATGCTGCTGACATCGTGCCGTATGGGCCACCAAAATACATGCGGTTGTTATCGTTAATCTTCGGGTCGATATCAATGTCAATATCAGCTATATTCTCAAGTTTGATTTCGTATTCATAAATCTTTCCGGATTCAACACGATCTCTTATGAATGGTGTCTGGATCTGGATCTTTGGAGGTGTCCATACATTAACAGAAAAGTGCATGCTGTTAAGATAATCAGGATACGGAGTTGGATACGGTGTTGGCATTATATCTTCTGTGAATGCGATGCTTGTGGAGTAGTATCCAATATCCGCATCTTGTGGAATATTTACTTCGATCACAAATTCCTGTTTTGCATCCGGTGCAATATCCGCACTCACAGGAGTTATTGTGGCCCAGCTTTCTTCAAATAAGTTCTCACTATATGGGGCAACTGAAACGAATGGTGCTGCTGTAATAGTTTCATTTTCCTTGTTTGTCACCGTTACTGTCACTTCATCGTTATTCCCTGGTTTTATCTGTATATCTGAATAATCCGGATTTATCTGAAGTCTTGCAAAATCCATATCCATATAACCTGAATCAGTCACCTCTTCCTCTACAATTATTGGATTCGGTGGATACGGCACTGGAACCTCTGCCGCTGCATTGGGTACTGCCAATATGCTAATAACAAGCAGTCCAAGCACGATTTGTATTATGTGTTTATTCATCTTTTATTCCTCCACTTTAACTATGCTTTATGTATTCTATCTACCCCTACTTATCAAAGATTTGTCTAAACTTCAAATCCATTCGTAGTTATCCGTATTCGAAGAAAACTTTCCTAAATTAATCAAATCATTATGCTAATAAAAGAAATGATTTTGACTCCCTTCGAATCTATGTCTGTTACCCTACACGCACTCGAAACAATTAGTGCTGCAAGACTAATGCAATACAATCCATAAGGTAGTTCAGCAATTGATTTTGCTGAAAGACTGGATATTATGGAAATTGCTATTGCAAAAAAAGAAATAATAAGACCAATGAGGCCCCATTTTTTCCTATCAAATTCTGATTGCATATTTTTTCACTGAATGGATTCTGCGATCTGTATCAATTCCCCTTTATCCAGTGTCCCAGAGATTGTCAGTTGGATATCCCCAATCTCCCACTGAAGCATCTTATAATCGTCATATATTGTGACAAGTTTGCCTTCAGCGTCATTGATGCTGACATTTTCTGCACTGTCCATTATCAGTGGTGTCTGCGCTTCATCCTCAAAGACGGTTTCAGATATTTTCAATCTATCGTCACCATTTTTGTATGAAAGGGAAACAGTTTCAACAAATCCTTGAATTACCATCGCATTCTTAAATTCATAACCGTCCGGAAGATATGAAGGTGTCAATATGTCGAATGTAGCTTCTTCCCCGGCTTCTTCAAGTGTCATTACTTGAGGCAGCATCATTTCGTCCATGGTCTTTACTTCTGCACCTTCAGGTATTTCAAACTGGAATTCATCATCCGATATGCCGGTATTGATCTGGAAATTCCGATATTCTACAGAATACATTGGATTCCCATCAGCATCTTTCATCTCAATTTTTAGCGGCATCCATGTTTCTTTATCCACCCACACTTTTATATCTCCAAACATACCAAAGTCGTCGCTTTCATCCTTTGGTGACATATCGATTACGTAAGTAGTCCTGCCATCAACTTTCTCAACGTCTGCAAGTGAAAAATCACTCTCATTCATCATCATCCCAATAAGTTGCAGGTAGTCCTGCTCGTTCTGTTCAGGCATGTCGGGCAGTTCCATTATCATAACAGTATTTTGCTGTGCGTCATATAGCCACATGGTTTCACCATCGGAAACCGTAATACTTCCTGCCGTTTCAGCCGGTTGGGTTTGAACTGTTTTGATCATGTTCGGTTTTTTGTACATCATCTCGGCTTCAGTTTCCATTGTCTGATCACCGAATTCCATTGTCATGTACATCGTGTACGAATAGTCTTCAATACTGTCTTGTTTCGTTTGCATTTTCTCTGCGATCTGCTCAGCGCTGAGTTCTCCGTCAATACATCCTGCTACAAACAGTGATGAACTTATCAGTAGCAGCATGAGTAATGCTTTAACTTTTATCATATTGTAATCCTCTCATCAAATTTAATCAATATGTGAATAATTATACTTACACTGGTGAATATTGTCACGCGCGACGATATATGACCCCACTCCAATATTCACCACGCGCTACGTGTACTTAAACCTGCCGATTAGTAGAAATGTATGGTATCTAATAATCGCCTAATGTAATTGTTTGCCCAGTGTGAACATAAAAGTAGTCCCAATATCCGGCATACTTTCAACTCGTATAGTTCCGCCTTGCCCCTCAATAATGCCCTTTGTGATTGCAAGACCAAGTCCGCTTCCCCCTATTTTCCTTGTGGTGCTACTATCGATCTGATAAAATTTATCGAAAATATTGTCAAGAAGATCATGTGCGATCCCAATGCCGTCATCCTTAACTCGGATTTCTATAAAGTCATTGAATTCAGCCGATGAGATTTCAACATTTCCGCCCTGTGGTGTAAATTTGATAGCATTGTTCAGCAAATTTACTAACACCTGAATAAGTTTGTCTTTATCGGTTCTAACATGTGGCAGATCTTTGGGCAGATCTACATGAATGCTAATCCCTTTCTCCTCCGATAAACTATCCATATTTTTAACAGATAAATTGACGATCTCATGTAAATTTGTAATTACGGGGTTAAATTTAATCCTACCGGATTCAATACGGGAAATATCCAGAAGGTCACTTACCATCCTCGTCTGACGGTCAATGTTTCTGATGATCAGGTCAAGCATTTCCAACCTGACAGATGAATCACAGTTGTCCTCTTTTAAGAATTCAGCCGATGTTTTCATGGCTGTCAGGGGTGTCCTGAGTTCATGTGATACTATAGAGACAAACTCTGTCTTCAACAGATCAAGTTCTTTTAGCTTGACATTTGCACTCATAAGCAGTTCGTTCGACTGCTTGATTTCGCGAGTTTTGCTTGCAACTTCTTCCTCAAGTATTTTATTCCATTTGGAAAGCAATAGAATTACCCACATACTTCCGGCTAAAATGAATATGCCGGATATGCCAATGAATACACCCTGTTTCACATAAACCGAGTTTATAAGTGAATCAACATCCGAGACCGGATTTGTTATTCCAACTGACCACCTTTGATTGCGCCATCCGATTGGGGAATAAGTGACTATTCGCTCCCCTCCTCTGCCATCTTCAAAATATTTTCCGCTCCCCTCAGTTCCATTTATTTGCTCCTGTAAGATGGCAATCTGTTGCAAATTTGATTCATTTTTAAGATCTGAATATTGATTTCCGATTTGAAGTTCATTGGAACTATCGTATAGGATCATTCCATATTTATCGACCAGATATACATGGCCGGAAGAGCCATAGCTTTCCAGAAATCGTTCTGTAACATCAGAAACTTTGATTATTGAAAGTATGGCTCCTTTGAATTCACCTTCATGAAATAAGGGAACCCATGTGAAAGAGCCAAGTTCTTCCTCAAACATTTGTACGCCGCCAGTGATATATGTTTCCTGTCTTTTTTGAACTCTTTCAAACGCCCATGACTGGTTATTTTCATAAAGATTGTAACCAATAGGTAGATCATCTTCGGGATATCCAGAAACGACTGTTCCATTTTCATTGATAAACTGTATTGAAAAAAAACCACTGGATTCTTCGTAGATCGTTTTAAAGTAGGATGTAAAAAGATCAGGCGGTACTTGTGATTCCTGTTTTGAGATTATTTCTATCAGCAGTACCTTTTCGTTAAGAAATTCCTCGATCCCCTTTGATATCTGCTGGTTCAGCAGTAGCTGCTGGCTTGTAAATTGCTGCTCAACAATATCTTTGACTTCGTTGTTTGCCCTGATGCCAAGAAATACAATCGTGGCAATGAGAAGTATGGCTACCACTGCGATAAGGTATAAATTCCATCTGCTTTGTCTTGTGAACATGTGTGTTTGAACACAAACGCCTTATGTTAATGAGATTTTGTTAAAAAAGGAAAGACAATAATGGATATTTAGTCCTGTGCTCTCCTGAGTACCATTTTTATTCTGGCTTTTAGCTCATGTAAGTTGAATGGTTTTGTGACATAATCATCTGCCCCCATCTCAATACCTTCTATCTTGTCACTGATATCACCCTTTGCGGTCAGCATTATTATGGGGATATGCTTGTATAGCGGATCCGATCTCAATCGCTTGCATACTTCAAATCCGTCAATTTCCGGCATCATAAGATCAAGTAGAACAACATCCGGTTTTTCGGCTTTGACCTTTTCAATGGCACTTAAACCGTCGGCTGCTTCAACGACGTTGTAGTTCTCGGCTTCTAGCGCTCTTTTTAGTGCGGTCAATGCATCGAGTTCATCGTCAACTATCAAAACCTTTTGTCTTGTATCAGAAAGGTTTTCGAGTCTTTCTTTAATCATGTTCTCCGGAAGTGATAGAATTCGGGCAATTTCCTTATTCGTAATATTAGGTTGTTGCTCGATCAGTTCGAGAATGTCTTTGTCTATTTGTGGTTTCATAATTATCACTGCATGGCATTACTATTTTTATATAGTACACTTATATTATTAAGTCCTTTCTAAATATGTGAATGTCCTGTCATCAATAGTTATATTCTACAAAATAAATGAAACATTTATAAATAATAACCAGTATTTGAAAATATGATACACATGGATGCACTTGAAAAAATATTTGGCAAAACTGCACAGATGACTGTTCTTAAGAGCTTGATGGAACATCCGGATGATTTTACTTATCTTTCGGGTATTGCAGAAGCTACGGGTCTTTCCCATTCCAGTGTTGCAAGGGTTATTGCGCCCCTTGTTGATTCCAATATTATTATTGAAAAGCCTCTTGGTAAACAGATACGCACATTCAGGGTAAATGTGGAAAACGATGCAACAAAGCTGATTATAGATTTCCATTCAAAACTCAATGATGTACTTGAGTGAAATTATTTTTGGCGTGTTGCACACGTAAATAGCTTTTTCATGTATGGCGGATACTGATAGCGAAAATGAATACCTTCAAGTTACAATTTTTGTATATGTTTAGCTTGTTGGACAGGAATCAATCAGTTCTATTAAACGCGGATACTGCATGCGAAATCCGCGTTACCTGTAGGCGTAGCAGGCACTCAACTCCGTAAAAGGTGAGTGTATCTGCGTCTAAAAAATAAAATGAGAACACTGAGTGCCAGTTGTGACATGCGCCGCCTGTACACGAATACATGTTAATTTCAGACAGGATTTACAGGATAGACAGGATTTGAATGTGAGGTTGTGACATCCTGTACATCCTGTCAAATATGTCTGCTCCCCATATCGATTTTGGAAAGCCCCGACCGGCGGCAATACCAAAAAAAAAACAAACCCCGCACATCCACCTCTGTGCCCTCTATGACTCATGAAAAATTGAGCTAAACACATACCAATTTTTAAGGTGACTACTGGCACTTTATACAGATAAATCCCTATAATCAAAACTCTATAGGTTGTGACAATTTTAGTTAGCGATATAGCATATTGTTGATGTAAAACACTATTGTGTCACCACCACATGAGATTAGAACAATGCTTGTTAATAATTTAATGGATCTGGGTGCAGGGGGATAAGCAAAATGTGTAGAGTCGGGTATCGCATGTAAATGTCAGTTGGATGTGGTTTTCTCAGATTAGTGTCGATATATCGAATGGATTGATTTTTAATTATAACACTTATATATGCAATGTTAAGTTATATCATTTTAAGGCTGATTTCAATTTAAACAAACGCATTTGTGTAATTAAATATAGACTTAAATATGGTGTATGATACTTGTTACTGTTCAGATGAATAAATCTGTTCAAAAATAGAGTGTTTGGGGTTCATTGTACAATTAACAAGAGTAGCTGAACCCCAAGACTTGCCCTGAAGGCATGGTAATATTCGCTTTATATTTATTTAAAACCAGCGCTGTGCCTGAGGGGGGAACAAAATACAAAGGAGTGAAAGGATATATGAAACAGAATAAAGGAATGCGGTTAGGCGCACTGCTTGTAGCAATGTTGCTTTTGAGCATGGCGTTTGTACCGGCAGTGAGTGCTCAAGCCGAAATTACCTGGTATGAACACATGTTAGAATCCAATGGAGTCATGATTAATGATTTTGATGTAAAATTGGACAACTATGAAAAAGTAGGGGATAAAATTCACTATGACGGCAATTTCAAAATCGATGTTGAGAGAAGCGTAGATAGTAAACTCAAAAAACTGAAGGCGAAAGGAACTATTTCGGGTTTAGTCAATTCAGATGGTTCAATTCATGTTGAATATGTTGGAAACAACTTCAATTTCATCACGAATTCTACAAAGATCGGGGAAGATAAAGAGAAAATAGTGTATCAATATGAGCAAACATTAACGATTGATGGCAAAACACAAATATTAAACGAAATCGTCGAAGTGCCAAAATCACAAATGAATGTTGTTGACGGGGGAATATCATTATCTTTAACTGATGAACAGTCTGGTAGTTTACTGAGTTCAAAAACAAAGGTAGATTTACCAAGTACCGCTCCCTGGGGATCGATTTTAATTTACAATGATGTTCAGTACGCTGATCTTTTGGTAACTGGTGGAATTATTATTGCCATATTGGCATATTTCGGTCTAGGACCAGTTGCAGGGCTTGCTGCCATTGCTCTTGCCGTTGCAATTGCGATACCCGAATATTATGATGTTGATGTACGCGACATATACCTTGATTTTTTCTTAACAATAAACCCAGCTTCCTTATTGTATGTCGAGGTTGATTATTTTTACTATTGAGAGGGCAACCTCTTCTTTTTTTGTTGTGAAAAATCAATCATTATATAAAATTGTATATTATTCAGAGGATTTCAAATGAATATAAAATTGATGAATGGCATATCCTATGCATTATTTATTGTAGGTTTTACAACGGCATTTTATGTTGCCTATATGCAATGGTTTAAAGACATTTTTATTCCATCCCTTTTATTTATTTCAATTGGCTTTTCATTACTAGCTGGAGCCATTAAAAAATATATCAAGAAACGAAAAGATTAATTGTTTTATTGTAACTATTCAGCCATACATAAACGATATCGGTGGATTGAATAGTTGCATGGGATAAAAGAAAAGACCAATGCCATAGTACCTCTAGAAAATCAAAAAAAGGTTTACACTCCAACTGTTGGAATTCAAAGTATGAGTTATACACCATTAATTAAATGTTCTTGGAGTGCATATAGTTGGGCTGGAATTAGATTGTTTACAATCTATACAAAAGGCTATTTTGGATATGATGGAACTGAAGTAGAAGCTCACCATGTTGATTCTTGGTATACAAAAGGTTTCTTGAGCGTATGGCAAGTTTCTAATTTTGAAGAAGGTGGATATAATAATGGTGCAGGTACTTATTCTGAATTCTATGGTCGAGGAAATTTCCATTATGGAATTGAAATCGATGGCATAGGTATAGTGCTCACCGATAAATACATAAACCTTTACGTAAGCGGCGATAAGGACGGAGGATATGAAGGTCATATTACATCTTCATAAAAGGAATTAGTTGTTTTGAAAATTGGCTCCATAGAAAATCTAAAAAAATATTAAGTATGGATGAATATTAATGTTTCTATGGAGCTCATCCATATTTTTATGTATGATTGATAAATGAAGTTGATTTATAAACTTTTTAATGCAGAGGGAATCATATTGATCACAAGAAACATGAGATTATTTGGAATTATTTATGGGATGTTTTTTGCTCTAAATATAATTAATTCAATGGAATTGAATTTTATTGTAGTAGTTGGTACAGGTCTGGCTACATTAATAGAAGCAAGTATACTGTATATAATAGTAGTTATAGTAATACGTATTATTAATGATCATAAATAGAGAATTTTCAATTGAAGATGAGAAGCGAGAGTGGCTTGATGAGATAGGTAGTGGTGCAAGAGATGATATGCTGGCATATCATCGTCCTGATGGTCCTGTAATTTTCTACGGTTACAATTATCAAGGTTACCTAACTGTTGAGTTTTTGGAGGAGTCTGAGATTAGTGAATCACTGATGTAGACTGAGTGTATAAGTGAATTAACATCAGAGACAGGATTTGTTATTCCAACAGACCACATTTGGTTGCGCCATTCGATTGGGGAATAAGTGACTATTCGCTCTTTTTCATTATCATCTATTGATGCTTCAAAATATTTACCGCTACCTTCGGTTCCATTTATTTGTTCATGGAAGATGGCTATCTGTTGTAAATCTGATTCATTTTCAAGGTCTGAATATTTTTTACCGATCTGGAGTTCATTGGAACTATCGTACAGGATCATTCCATATTTATCGACCAGATATACATGGTCAGAAGAGCCATAGTTACTCAGGAATCAATCTGTAACATCGGAAATTTTGATTATTGAAAGTATGGTTCCTTTGAATTCACCTTCATGGAACAAAGGAACCCAGATGAAAGAGCCAAGGTCCCCCTCAAACATTTCCACTCCGCCAGTGATGTATGTTTCCCTCTCTTTTTGAACTCTTTCAAAAGCCCATGACTGGTTATTTTCATAAAGATTGAACCTAAGCGGCAGATTTTCTTCGGGATATCCGGAAACGACTGTGCCACTTTCATTGATAAACTGGATCGCAAAAAATCCGCTGGATTCTTCGTAGATCGTCTTAAAGTAGGATGTAAAAAGATCAGGCGGTACTTGTGATTCCTGTTTTGCCATTATTTCTATTAGCAGTACCTTTTCATTAAGAAATTCCTCAATTCCTTTTGATGTCTGCTGGTTAAGCAGTAGCTGCTGGCTGGTAAATTGCTGCTCAACAATATCTTTGACTTCGTTGTTCGCCCGAATACCAAGAAATATAACTGTTGCAATGAGAAATATAGCTACCACTGCTATAAGGTATAAATTCCATCGATTTTGTTTTGCGAACATGAGTGTTTGAACACAAATGCCTACTATCAACGAGATTCAAGTCAAAGGGAAAGACAATAATGAATATCTAATCCTGTGCTCTTCTGAGTACCATTTTTATTCTGGCTTTTAGCTCATGTAAGTTGAATGGTTTTGTGACATAATCATCTGCCCCCATCTCAATTCCTTCGATCTTGTCACTTAAATCACCCTTTGCAGTCAGCATTATTATGGGGATCTGCTTGTATATCGGATCCAACCTCAATCGCTTGCATACTCCAAATCCGTCAATTTCCGGCATCATAAGGTCAAGTAAAACAACATCCGGTTTTTCGGCTTTGACCATTTCAATGGCACTTAAACCGTCGGCTGCTTCAACGACGTTGTAGTTATCGGCTTCCAACGCTCTTTTTAATGCAGTCAATGTATCAAGTTCATCGTCAACGATCAGGATCTTTTGTCTTGTATCGGACAGTTCTTCTAGTAGGTCTTTGATCATATTTTCAGGAAGTGATAGACTCCGGGCAATTTCCTTATTCGTAATATCTGGTTGTTGCTCGATTAATTCGAGAATGTCTTTGATTATTTGTTCTTGCTCCATGTTATCACTGTTCCAATATTGCATATTGCACTGATATTATTAAATCTTTTCTAAATATACTGATGTCCTGTTATCCATCGTTACATGTTACAAAATAAAAGAAATCTTTATAACCAATAACTGTCAATTATAGAGCGATACACATGGATGCACTTGAAAAAGTATTTGGCAAAACCGCACAGATGACTGTTCTTAAGAATCTGATGGATCAACCCGATGAATTTACCTATCTTTCAGGCATTGCAGAAGCTACGGGCCTGTCTCACTCCAGTGTTGCAAGGGTTATCGCTCCTCTGGTTGATGCAAATATTGTAATTGAAAAACCTCTTGGTAAACAGATACGCACATTCAGTATAAATAAAGAAAACGATGCGACAAATCTTATCATGGATTTCTATGCAAAACTCAATGATGTAATTGAGTAAGTACATATTCTGCGTGTTGTACGCGTGAACTGCACCCCCCCTGTCGCTATGCTTTAAGGAAAGGGCTTACTGCTTCATTCAGACGAGAAAACGCTCACTTCGTTCGCGTTAACTCTGAGTACATAATTTTACAAATTCTATACAACAAGAAAATCCTCGCTGACGCTCAGATTAACTCGAACTATCTATTTATAAAACAGATACTATCAAAAATAGAGCTTAGCTTCTGTTGGGTGCAGTTTTAATCTTTTATTCGTAATGAAATCCAGCAAAATCTCATTAAATCTGACGGAATTATCCATATTGGCACAGTGTCCTGCTTCCTCTATTATAGAAAATAGACTTTCAGGTTCATTTTCGTGCCATTTGGTCGAGATTTTTATCGCGAATTCCAAATCTTTATCTCCGCTCAAAATCAACAATGGATATGTTCTCTGAATATTGTCTCTTTGCGAAATTATTTTGCCTAATCCCGACATTACTCTAAATGATTTTCGCGTGTACGAACGGGCACTTTCATAAAAACGAGCTTGTTCAACTTTGTCTATCAATGTGACCGAGGCGATATATTTTCGGAATGAGTCCATCGAAAATATAGCTTTAAATAACCATTTAAACGTCTCGTTTCGCTGTGATTTCGCAACTTCTTTATTATCGTCATTTATATTGTAACCACCCAATATTGTTAATGATAAAACTTTATCTGAATGATTCAATGCAAAATATTGAGCAATCAATGAACCCATTGAAACTCCGGCAATATGAGATTTTTCAACTTTTTCAATTTCCAAAATCTCATTGATATGTTCTGCTGAGGCATCCATTTTGTCGCTAGACTTTCCAACTTTCGATAAGCCGTGCCCCAACAAATCGACTGTTATAACCTTATAATTTTGCGAAAAGAAATCAACTTGTTTATCAAAACACTTATGGTCTCCAAATGCAGGGTGAAGAAAAATAATTGTCTCCTTATGTTTGCCTCCACTCACAAAATAATGAATGGAATATCCATTTTGTTCGAGAACTTTATGTTCTACTTCACTTTTGATTTCTAAATCTCGCATTGGTTTTACCTTCTCTCTCAAGGTTTGAAAACAATAATCAATCTCAAGCTTCACGCCTTTTTTTCATGGCTTCGCTCATTTCTATATTTTCAAAAATTCTGTTACTCCAAGAATTCCTATTACTTGGTGTAGTAGGGCACATGCGTCAATCTTCAACTTCCCGTTTCATGTAAATTGTTTGACCAACAAAGACATATATTGCATAAGCTTCCCATCCTTCTTTACCTAGATAATTCAGATATTCAATATTCTTATCATCATTTATTTTAATCGTTATACCCCGTAGCTCTGCTGTGATTGGGTGTGCTGTCGCAACGTTTGACTTTACAATTAACTATTTTATATTCAAATTTTTTCATTTTAGCATTCCTCATTTCCTATTATTTATCTGTTATTATCATCATGCATTTCGACTTCCAGTGTGAGCAGTCACCAAACCTGCAAAAATCACGCACATTTCCACCATCCGCACTCCCAGTCCTATGGTCAAGGACCATGCAGTGACTATTCCTACAACCAGTAGGACAAATAACTCCTTATGATTGTTTTATCAAAAATTCACCCAGTATTTCATTGAAATCCGATGGATTATCCAGATTTGCGAAATGCCCGGCATTTGGCATTTCAACGAATTCGAAGGATGGTTTTTGTTCCATTATTTCCAGCACTGGACCCAGGTTTTTATTTATCTCCTTGTCCAGACCGCCCCTGATCAACATCATCGGGATGTCGTGCCTGCAAATTGTATCCATATAGTCATAATCAGCGATGTTCATAGTGATCAGTTCAAGTGCGTCCTTTGATACCATTTTGTACATCTGTTTTAATCGGGCACATGCAGCCTTATCCTTTGAAGCGGATCTGCCGACAAGCCATGAAATTCCTTTTGGACCTAACAACCGCTCCATTGTAAGTAAAGTCCATAAAGTTAAACGTGAAGTATGAAGTATGGGCGTGGTGCCAAAAGTTGTCAGTGATGACAGTAGATCATGATCCAGC